>JAEUIL010000823.1 GCA_016794255.1 Planctomycetaceae bacterium
GGCACAACCTAAGACCGACAATGAAGCGGCTCGCCGCCAGTACGCCGCCGCCGCCGCGCTGCAAAATGCCAGCCAGTTCGAGTTGGCTGGCGACGAATGGTCCAAGTTTCTCAAGGACTACGCCAAAGATCCGCTCGCGCCGTACGCGCGGCACTACCTGGGCTTGTGCCAGCTCAAGGCCAATCAGCACGCCGCTGCGGTGCAAACGCTCGAACCCTTGGCCGGTGAGAGCACGAAGTTCGAGATGCTCGAGCCGACGCTGCTGTACCTGGGCCTGTCGCAGTTCAACGTGGGGCAAAAGGGGGACGCCAAGCAATTCGAGCGCGCGACGGCGACGTTTAACGATCAGCTCAAGAAATTCCCCACCGGCAATCACGCCGCGCAGGCGATGTACTATCTGGCCGAAGTCGCCTACGCGCAGGGGAAAAAGGATCAGGCCGTCGCCGCGTACCAGCAAGTGGCGCAGAAGTTTCCCGACGACGCACTCACGCCCGATGCGCTCTATGCCGCAGGCGTAACGTTCGAGGAACTCGGCAAGCCCGAGTCGGCCGGTCCGGTGTACGATCAGTTCTTGGCCAAGTTTGGCTCGCACGGCTTGGCTACCGAGGTCGGCATGCGACGGGGCGACACGCTCCTAGCGGCGGGCAAGCTCGACGAGGCCGAAAAGCGTTTCGCGGCAGCCGCGGGCGTCAGCAACTTCACGCTCGCCGATCACGCGCTGATGCGTCAGGCGACGGTCCGCTATCAGCAGCAGAAGTATCCCGACGCCGCAGCGCTCTACGCCAGTTTGCCCCAAAAGTTCCCCATGTCGCGATACATCGCCGCCGCGCAGCTCGCCGCGGGCAAGTGTGCGTATCTGGCTGGCGATTACGATCAGGCTCGCAAATTGCTCGACGCGATCAAGAATCAAAAGGACGATGCCGGTGCCGAGGCGGGCCACTGGATCGTGCGCAGTTTGCTCAAGCAGCAAAAGCTCGACGAGGCCGCGAAGACCGTCGAGGCTCTCGTCAAGCAGCACACCAAAGGGCCCTGGGTCGCTCAGCTCGCGCTCGATCGAGCCGATGTGCTCTTCGAGCAGCCGCAACGTCAAAAGGATGCGATCGCCGCATATCTGGCCATCGCCAAAGATTTCGCCAACGACCCGCTCGCGCCGCAGGCGTTGTACCTGGCGGCGTTTGCCGCGTTGCAGTCGGGCGACTACGCCGGTGCAATCAAGCATACCGAGACATTTCTTAAGGACCACGCCAAGCACGAGAAAGCCGCCGATGTGCGGTACGTTGCTGCCGAGAGCTATTTGCAGCAGGCGCAATACGACAAGGCTGAGCAGCGTTACGCCGAGTTGCTCGCGCAGTCGCCGCAACACGCCGATGTCCCGCTGTGGCATGTGCGTCGCGGCTTGTGCAGCTACTTGAAGCAAGACTACTCGAAGGCGCTCGCCACGCTGCAGCCGGTTGTCGCCACGTTGCCGACTGCCGCTTGGAAGGCCGAAGCGCTCTACATGATCGGCGCGTGTCAGCTCGAACAACAAAAGACCGACGAGGCGATCAAGTCGTTGCGAGCATCACTCGCCGCCGATGGCGCTTGGCGGCAAGCCGACGAGACCCGGCTGACGTTGGCTCAAGCCTTGCGACAGGCGAACCAGATCGACGCCGCCCGGCAAGAGCTGACGCAGTTGTTGAAAGATTATCCGCAGAGCGCCGCTCGCGATCGGGCTCAATATCGCTTGGCTGAACTGGCGTTTGCCAAAGACGACTTCGCCACCGCGGCCAAGGATTACCGTCAGGTGCTCGATCAATACGCAAGCAGCCGCCTTGTGCCGCACGCACTGTATGGCTTGGGTTGGTCGCAGTTCCGCAGCGGCGATGCGGCCGGGGCGCTCAAGTCGCTCAACGATTTGTTGTCGAAACATGCCCAGCACGAAGTCGCCGGACAAGCCCGATACCTGCGAGCGCTCGTGCATCAAGAACTCAAACAGCCCGACCAGGCGATCGAAGATCTCGACAGTTACTTGAAGTCGAAGCCCAGCGGCACCGAGTTGTCGAACGCTCGCTATGCCCTCGGCTTGGCCCAATCGTCGGCCAAGAAATTCAAAGACGCCGTGAAGACCTTTGAGCAACTGCTCAAAGACGACGGCAAGTACGCCGATGCCGACAAGGTGTACTACGAACTAGCTTGGTCGCAACGCGGGCTCGACAAGCAAGATGAAGCGACCGAGTCGTTCCTAAAACTGGCGAAGAGTTATCCCCAGAGTCCGCTCGCCTGCGAAGCTTTGTACCATGTCGGCGATCGCCGTTATGAAAAGCAGCAATGGAAAGAAGCGGCTCAGGCGTACTACGACTCGATGACGCTCGCCAAAGAAGGTCCGTTGGGTGAGAAGGCGGCTCACAAGCTCGGTTGGGCCTACTTCCAGCAGAACAGCTATAGCGACGCCGAGCAGACGTTCACCTATCAGAAGCAGACTTGGCCGCAAGGCGAGCTCGCCGCCGATGGCCAGTTCATGGCCGCCGAAAGTCTCTTCAAACAGAACAAGTATCCCGAAGCGCTCGCGGCCTTCCAGCAAGTGAAGAATCCGCCGCGCAAAGAACTCGCGCTGCTCGCGCTTTTGCACGCCGCGCAAAGCGCCTCGGCCTTGCAAGACTGGAAGCAATCGCTGGCCTTGGCCACGCAAGCTGCCGCGGTCGACGCGACGAGTCCATACCAAGCCGAGATCCTCTACGAACAGGGCTGGGCCCTCCAAAATCAGGGGAAAGCCGACGAGGCGTTGAAGATTTTTGAGGACGTGACGGCTAAGAGCGACGCCGAAGTCGCGGCCAGGGCACGCTTTCTGATCGGCGAAATCTATTTTGAACGAAAAGATCACAAAGAAGCGATTCGTAACTTTTTCAAGGCGGCAGTGTACAATTACCCGCAATGGCAGGCGGCTGCCCATTACGAGGCGGGCCGGTGCTTCGAGGTGCTCAAAGACGCCAACCAAGCCCGGAAGTCGTACGAAGAAGTGATCGAAAAGTTCCCCATGAGCGATCGAGCCGGCGAAGCGAAGAAGCGGCTCGAAGCGCTTGGTAAGTAACGAGTACCGTTCGTCCGCCTGTGCCTGTCGATTCCTTGAGCAGTGAGTTCCCGATGTTCATCAGTCGAATGTTGCTGTCGTCCCGTCGTCGTTTGCTGGCGCTGACCGTTGTCATGACGTGCGTTGTCGCCGTGGGTTCGATCGCTGCGCCAGCGTTGAACGCTCAAGGCAAGAATGACAACACGAAACTTAAAGAAGCCGAGGCCAAGGCCGACGCGGCACTCAAAGCGGTCGACGAAAACACAGCCGCGGCGACCCCGGCTCCGGTGACCGTCGCCCCTCCGACCAAAGGCCCCGACCTGTTCGGTCTGTGGTTTCAAGGCGGTCCGCTCATGTATCCCATCACGGGAATTTCGTTCCTCGTGGTGATGCTGGCAATCGAGCGTTGGCTCGGTCTGCGGCGCGGCAGGACGGTTCCCTACGGTTTGGTCGAAGGTCTGAAGCAACTCGGCAAGAGCGGCAACTTTGATCCGCGGCAGGCGTATCAACTCTGTCAACAATTTCCTTCCACGCTTTCCAACGTGACCAAGGCCGTGTTGCTCAAGGTCGGTCGTCCGCTCAGTGAGTTGGAAATGACCTTCAAGGAAGCTTGCGAACGCGACTCGGGCCGCCTCTACAAGAACGTTCGCACCATCAATTTGGCCGTGACGATCACGCCGCTCATCGGGTTGCTCGGCACGGTGCAGGGAATGATCGAATGCTTCTACACGACCGCGAATCTCGGCGTGGGGATG
>JAEUIL010000824.1 GCA_016794255.1 Planctomycetaceae bacterium
GGGAAGAAGCTCACGCTCGTCGCCAAGACCAACGTGCTGACCTTTGGCCACGATCTGTGGTGGCGTACGTTCCAAGAAGTGGCCAAGGAATACCCCGACGTGCAAGCCGACTACAATCACGTCGACGCCTGCTGCATGTGGATGGTCAAGACGCCGGAGTATTACGATGTGATCGTCACGACGAACATGTTCGGCGACATCATCACGGACCTGGGCGCGATGATCCAAGGCGGTCTCGGTGTCGCGGCTGGCGGCAACATCAACCCCGACAAGGGGGGCGTGAGCATGTACGAGCCCATGGGTGGCAGTGCGCCGAAGTATACCGGTCAAAACGTGATCAACCCGATCGCTGCCATCGGTGCGATGGGCATGCTGCTCGAACACAGTGGCCAACCCAAGGCCGGCGAGCGGATCATGAAGGCGATCCGTGTCGTGACGGGCACCAAGATGAAGAGTCAATCCGCGGGCAAGATGGGTTACGGCACGAAAGAGGTCGGCGATCTGGTTTGCGAGCAATTGTAGGAGCGTCTATCGAACACGGATACGCTCAGACGCTGGGCGTATCCGTGTCTTCTTCGCCGAGTTGCAGACGTTCGCGCGCTTTGCGAGCCAACTCTTCGTACTGATCGCGAATGCGGCAAAGCTCGTCCTCGGTGAGTTCTTCGAGGTCGAGCAGGGCATTATGCGCGCCACGCGTGGCACGGATGAGTTCGTCGAGCTTCAGCTGGATCGCGGCGCTGTCGCGGTTTTGCGTGTTCTGCAGCAGGAACACCATCAGGAACGTGGCGATCGTCGTGCCGGTATTGATCACAAGTTGCCACGTGTCGCTGAAGCCAAACATCGGCCCCGTGACGCCCCACACCGCCACGATCAACACAGCTATCGTGAATGCCAGCGGATGACCGGCGGCGTGGGAAGTCAATTTCGCCAGATATGCAAACTGACTGGGACGGTAATCGGCCATACGATCCTCGACGAGAACGAGACTGACGGTAGCCCGATGGCATGGTCTCGATCGATTGTGATCGCCAGTCGAAACCACGACAACGTCAAGAATGCCCCAGCACGAGCTTCCTGAAATCGAAGCTAACTCGCACTTGCCGGAGCGTTCCCGCTCTTGAGGGTTGCCAGCAACTGCTCCAGTTCGGTCGGATTGATCGGCTTGGTCAAGTGACGCGTAAAGCCCGCAAGTCGAGAGCGTTCGTGGTCGGCGGGCTGTCCATAGCCCGTCATGGCGATCAAGACCACTTCGCTCATATTTGGCAACCGCTGAACTTCAGTTGCGAGTTGATAGCCTGACATTTGCGGCAGACCGATATCGGTAAGCACCACGTCGGGTTTGAAATCGCGAATCACCTCCAGAGCCGCAAATCCATCGGCGCATGTCCGCGTCTCATGTCGCCAGAGTTTCAACATGGTCGTCATACTCTTGGCGGTCGCGTCGGTATCCTCGACCACCAAAATTCGTAGCTGCGGCGAATCATCCAGCGCAGGTAACTCGGCGAGCGGCTCGCTCACCGGCGGGTTCTCGTTCGGCGGATTCGTCCAGGGAATTCGCACCGTAAACTCGCTACCAAGCCCGCGGCCGGCGCTTTGCCCCTCGGCCGTGCCGCCGTGCATTTCAACGAGCCGCCGCACCAGCGTGAGTCCGATGCCGAGCCCTCCCTTGGCTTGATCGGGCGAGTGGCCTGCCTGCTCGAACAGATTGAAGACGCGAATCAACTCATGGGGCGCGAGACCGATGCCGGTGTCGCGCACGCGAATTTCGAGTTGTGGGCCATCGCGCTCGGCGGTCAACCAAATTCGGCCCGACGGAGGCGTGTACTTGATCGCATTGATTAGCAAGTTGATCAGCACCTGCGTGATGCGCACCCGATCGGCTCGCAAGTAAACGGGCGACGAGGGGACTTTGACTTGCAAGTCGTGCTTGCGTTCGTTCAGCGACCCTTGCACCGCGGCCACCGCATCGTCGACAGCCCGCTGAAAATCAAATGTCTCGAACCTTAGCGTGATCCGATCGTGCCGTATCCGCGAGACATCGAGCAAATCGTCCACAAGATGCGTCAGGTGCTCGACCTGCGATTCAATCATGCGATGCATCAGCTCGACTTGTTCGGCGTGTGGCCGTAACATTCTGAGGAGATACGTCGCATTGGTCAGCGGAGCCAAGGGGTTCCTCAGTTCATGCGCCAACATCGCCAAGAACTCGTCCTTGCGTTGATCGTTCTCGCAGGCGAGTCGGTACAACCGCGCATTTTCGCTAGCCGTGTGTCGCAACGAGCCACAAAACACCGCCGTGGCACTGCCGATCAATACACTTACAATGAGCGATACGTAAGCGGTGTGTGACAACTGCAGCGAGCCCGTGGGATCTTCGAAAAACGTCCCGAATACCGCTCCACCAGCCACCGTAAACAACGCGGGCGCCGTGCCACAACGCCAAGCCACAAATGCGGTCGCGACTAAGAAGAAGCCATAAGCGCCGCGTCCGGCCATGATCGGGTCGAGTCCCCAGCGGCACAACAAGGCCACGGCAATGGCCGAACACGCGATGCCATAGCGCCGCCAATTTGTCTGCGGCAAGTCAAGACCGGCGTTCCGCACGAGCCACGACATGATGCGACTCGGCACGGTCGCCTGGCTCGGGTTCGAGGTGCTGGGTGTGCTAGTCCCATGGCTCGTGGTGAACAACGTGCTCATACGAAGTCAGGTCACAATGGGAAGTCATGCCCCTGCAAGTCTAGTCTACGCACGAATGCAGACTGACGCGAACTGTGTTCGCATGACCCGCGTGACGAGTCTCGCTGACGAAGTCGGTTCAAATCAACTTCAGTTGCTGAACCACCGTTAGTTGTCAGACCGCTTCAAGGCATCGTACAGGATGTGACTGTATTCGCCGCGGGTGACTTTGACGTCGGCAGTAGGCGGTGTGACGCCGACACGTCGCGCCCAATCATCGCGCTCGACATTGCTAATCATGTCATCGACTTTGGCGTCGTAGTCGGGAAAGCAGCCCTTGGTACCCAAGTATTGCAACGCCGCGAAGCTCGGATGATTGCGATCCAGATCGCGGTAGTAAGTCAACACTTGTCCGCGTGTGAGTAACTCGCGTTGCAGCGTCGGCACGTCGACCGCACGAGGTTGCACGCCGCGTTTGATCGCCAAATGTGCGGCGGTACCTGCGGCTTGGCCGAGCGCCATCCAGGTCGGCTCCAAGCGAATCGATGAAAACGCAATGTGGGTCGTCGACGCCGCGACGGGTACGAGCAATCCGTCCACCGACTCTGGCACCAAAATGCGATACGGAATCTGATACGGTCGCGTCAACTCTTTCTGCATTAGCAAGTAACCCTCGAGCGCGTGATTATGGCCCCGCTCGCGCTTCCGGACGGGAAAACTATCGATCGGATACTCGCCCGCCGCGATCGCGTCGGCATGAATCGGGGGCCGCCGCAAGTCGGGCCCGACGATCAAATCGCGTTCGCTGAGCGTGTATAAACCAACAATCCGCCGCGCTTCGCGCACGTACAGCTGAAACGGAAAGTGGTCGTTATCGACAAACTCGTCGCGCGGCAGATTGAACTTCCGCGCCAACTCGCGGTGCTCAGCCGGCACTGCGGAATCATTTTGCAGGAAGTACAACAACCCCAGCGTAAGATCGCGAATTCGGCCGCTGATGACTTCGCGTTGCTCCCAATTTGCCTCGGGATAATCGTAATTTTCCTCGGTGAAGGGGAACCCCAACGGTCGCGGGTTCATGTTGCAATCCAGCTTGCGATTGGGAATGTCGGCCAACGACAGCGCTCGCACCACCGTGCCGAATGTCGGAGCGTAATAGCCCGCGTTGGGAATGATCTTCTGCGGAGTCCCGAGGCGGCCCGCCTTCCAATCGTCGATGTAACCCACATACCGCTGGCGATCATAATTCCGCGGCGGACTGGTGAGCGGCACCGAATTGGCGGGATCGGTGGTCAAGCAGAGCCGATAGGTGTAAGCCTGCAACCGCTTGTCACCCTCGCCCGTGGTGCCAGCCAAAAAGGCGCGGGTGTTGTAATCCTGATAGACCACGCCGGCGTGCAACTCGTTGAACTCATGGCGACCTTCGCGGCCCAAGCGATACCGAGCGCCCGCCGAGGCCGCTAGGTCGCCTTCATACGTGGCATCAATGAACATCTGACCGGTCAAATCGACGTGCGTGCCGTCAGTGCGGTTCAACACGCGAACGCCCACGACTCGTTGTCCCGCCCGAGTCACGTTCTCCAATCGATGGCGGCGCAGCACCGTGATCTGTTTTTCGGCCGCGATCATGCTTTCCAAGATGCGTTCCGCCACCGACGGTTCATAGTAGTAACCGTTGCGGCAGAGCTTGACGTTCTCAGAATCTTCGCCGTATCGCGCAACATAGTCGGCATGCACGCGTTCAATAAACTCGCGAAATAGACCGTCAATCGCTTCCGGCGTTTCCACGTCGGTCTTGCCGAGACCCGCGGTCGTCATGCCGCCCAAATGCGCGTGGTACTCGACGAGTGCCACGCTTCGTCCCAACCGCGCGGCCGAGATCGCCGCCGCAATCCCGCCGGGTGTCCCGCCGATCACGACGACGTCAAAGGACCGCTCGGCTCCCACGAGTTCGCGAACATGTCCCGCGAGCGTCACGGTGACGACCACACTCAGCCACCACGCCCAACGACTGCGACCATTCATTCGATTCACGACCATGTCTCCGTCGGCAACGACACTCAACGCGTTTGACCACTCTTGGCCCTATGGTAACACAAGCCGATGCCCAGAGCTGTGTGGGGCCACGAACGCATGGCCGACCGACTCCAAATTGCCGGTGATCGACTCCCGCGGTATACTCGAGACTCGTCATCGTTCGGAATGATTTCCCTGGACCGCCGTCGCCGGTGTGCTGTTGTCGCTATGCCTTTGATTCACATCCGTGACCTCACGATCGGGTTCCGCGGACCGGCTTTACTCGACAACGTTTCGTGCCTCATCGATCCCGGCCAACGGATTGGTCTGCTCGGTCGCAACGGCTCGGGCAAAACCACGTTGCTCCGCATTCTCAGTGGTGAGCAAGAGCCTGATCGCGGCGAGGTCAGCTTTGCCCCCGGCACGAAAGTCGCCCTGCTCCAACAGGAAGTCCCCAGCGGTATGTCGGGCCTGATCCGCGACGTCGTGGCGACCGCCGTGCCCCCGGCCGTCGACCACGAGCACTCGTCGTGGCAGAGCGATCAACAAGTCGCCCAAATCCTCTCGCGCATGGAACTGCCGGGCGACGTGGAGTTTGCCACGCTTTCGTCGGGTATGAAGCGGCGCGTGCTGCTGGCCCGAGCGCTCGTGGCGAATCCCGACGTACTGCTGCTCGATGAACCGACCAACCATCTCGATGTCGATTCGATTCAGTGGCTCGAAAACTTCTTACAACGGTCGCAGGTGACGCTGATCTTTGTCACGCACGATCGCATGTTTCTGCGTAAGCTCGCCAACCGCATTCTGGAGATCGATCGTGGCCGGCTGTTCGATTGGTCGTGCGATTACGACACCTTCTTGAGTCGCAAGGAGGAAGTCCTCGCGGCTGAAGAGAAGCAGAACGCCCTGTTCGACAAACGCTTGGCCGAGGAAGAAGTCTGGATCCGCCAAGGGATCAAAGCCCGACGCACGCGCAACGAAGGTCGCGTTCGTGCCCTAGAAGCGATGCGCCGCGAACGGAGCGAACGTCGAGCCCCCGGCGGCAAGGTCGTCAAGATGACGATTCAAAACTCGGGGCGCAGTGGCGTATTGGTCGCCGAAGCCAAAGACGTTTCTTACGCCTACGGTGAGCGGTCGATCATGCGTGACTTTTCCACGACGATCCTGCGGGGCGACAAGATCGGTATCATCGGCCGCAACGGCGCGGGCAAGACGACATTGTTGCGCGTGTTGCTCGGACAGCTCGAACCTCAGACCGGCTCGGTCCGGCTCGGCACGAACCTGCAGATCGCCTACTTCGATCAACTGCGGCAGCAACTCGATGGCGACCGCTCGGTGCAGGAAAACGTCGGCGACGGCTATGACACGGTGCTGATCGACGGCAAGCCGCGACATATCATCAGCTATCTGCAAGACTTTCTGTTCAGCGCCGATCGGGCCCGCACAGCGGTCCGCTTTCTCTCGGGTGGTGAGCGCAATCGCGTGCTGCTCGCCAAGTTGTTCGCTAAGCCGGCCAATATCGTCGTGCTCGACGAACCCACGAACGACCTCGACGCCGAGACACTCGAACTGCTCGAAGGTCGGCTCGTGCAGTACGAGGGGACGGTGCTGCTCGTCAGCCACGATCGAACGTTTCTGAACAATGTCGTGACGAGCACGTTGGTTTTCGAGGCGGACGGCGTGAAGGAATACGTCGGGGGTTACGACGATTGGATCCGGCAACGCCCGGCGATCGTCGAGACGCCGGTAAAAGGTAGTCGGCCGAGTGAAGAACGTAACTCACCGTCACAAGCCGCCGCAGCACGCCCCGCGTCCGAGTCCGACAATCGCAAGCGACGCTTGACGTTTAAAGAAAAGCAAGAGCTGCAAGCGATCGTGCCCGAAATTGACCGCATCGAGCGTGAGATCGACGCTTTGCATCGGGAAATGGCATCGCCCGAGTATTACCAGCAGCCGGGCGACAAGATCGCTGCCGGGCAAGCGAAGCTGAAAGAACTTGAAGAGCAACTCATCACCGCAATGGAACGCTGGGAAGTGCTCGCCGCGCTCGCCGAGTAGTTACGAACCCGGCTTTCGATTCGTCTTATGCGAGCAATTCTTTAACGACGCGACCGTGAACGTCGGTCAAGCGCATGTCGCGACCGCCGTGGCGAAACGTGAGCCGCTGGTGATCGACGCCGAGTTGATGCAGCAGCGTGGCGTGAATGTCGTGAATCGAGAGCGGATCAATTGCGACTGCATTGCCGAAGTCGTCGGTCTCGCCGTAACTCATGCCGGGCTGGAAACCGCCACCGGCGAAGAACAACGAGTAGCCGTTGACATGGTGATCGCGGCCCGCCGTGGGGGTGATCTTGGGCGTGTGCGGAGTACGCCCCATTTCGCCCGCCCACAGGACGATGGTTTCGTCGAGCAGTCCCCGCTGGGCCAAATCTTGAATCAGGGCAGCCACCGACTGTTCGGTGATCCGCGCGTTCTTCTCGTGATTCACCTTGAGTTGGCTATGCTGATCCCAGGGTGAATTGTTGCCGTCGAAACTCGGACACGTGATCTCGACAAAACGCACACCGGCCTCGATCATGCGACGCGCACGCAACGCCTGAGTCGCGTACAGGCGTTGATGTTCGTCTTGGGAATCGAGCCCGTAGAGCTGTCGAATGTGGGCGGGCTCGTCACTCACGTCGGCAATCTCGGGCACGGCCGACTGCATGCGGAACGCGGTCTCGTAGTTCGCGATGGCCCCTTCGATGACGCGTGCGTCCGCAGCATTCGCGGCAAACTCGGCATCTTGCTCGGCAAGCAACGCCAGCTTGCGTTTCTGCACGGCAGCTTGATCCGTCGGCGTGATATTGTCGACGGGCACACCCTTGGCGCGAACCATGGTCGCTTGATGACTGGCGGGCAAGAACGAACTGCCGAAGTTCTCCAAGCCGCCGTTGGGGACCCAATCGTTGTTCAACACGACGTAGCCGGGCAGATTGCGATTCTCGGTCCCCAGACCGTATGAAACCCAAGCCCCGAGACTCGGTGCCTGTCCCAGAATGCGGCCTGTGTGCAGCAATAGATTCTGCTGACCGTGCAGCGGCAACTCGCCAACCATCGACCGCACGACGCACAAATGATCGGCCACCTTCGCGAGGTGCGGAAACAGATCGCTGACCCACAAACCGCTGTCGCCGCGCTGACGAAACTCCCAGGGGCTGCCGAGCCACACGCGATTGGCGTTCGACTGCGAGCGCTTGCTCACGGCGCTCTCGCCGATCAGCTTGCCTTCGTATTTCTTCAGCGCCGGCTTAGGATCGAACGTGTCGACATGACTCGGACCTCCGTCCATGAAGCAAAAGATCACGTTCTTCGCCCGGGGCATGTGATGCGTCGTGGCACCTTCGGCCGCGAGCGCTTGCCACGCCAGCCAACCAAAGCCTGCGGCACTGTGCTGCAAGAATTGGCGACGGTGACTGCACCACAAGGGATGTTTTTCAGGGGTGATCATCGGTAGTAGATGAACTCCTTGGTATTGAAGAGCGCATGGGCCAAAGTCGCCCAGGCGTCCTCGTCTTGCCGGCGATCGCTTGTCGCGGAACCGGCGAACTCGTCGAGCGCGCCGCGCCAACGTTTCAATTCGCGCTCGGATGGCTCACGACCGAATGCCCGCACAAACATGTCGTGCAGCCGCTCGTCGACACTGGTATGCATTTCGTTCAGCAGATTTTTGGCCCAATAACGAGCCATTGCCGTGACAAACGGATCATTGAGCATCACGAGCGCCTGCGAAGGAACGTTGGTCACATCGCGATGGCCGGACGGGAGCTTGAGATCGGGCAGATTGAACCCCACCAGGAACTGCGGCGGAGCCATGATCGACATTTGCAGGTAGATCGACCGCCGGCCGTGGCCATCGAGCGGCCCGCTAAACAATCGCTTCGGACTATCCTCGACCGCACGGGGCGGAAAGATCGGTCGGCCATAAAGCTGGGGATCGAGTCGGCCCGCAACGGCGAGCAACGAGTCGCGAATCGCCTCGGCCTCAAGACGACGCGTCGGATAATGGTGCAGCAACCGGTTCGCCGGATCACGCTCACGGGCCAAATCGTTGACCATGCCCGACTGGCGAAACGTCTCGCTGAGCACCAACCGCCGGATGAGTTGCTTGGTCGACCAGCCCTCACGAACAAACTGTCGTGCCAGCCAATCAAGCAACTCAGGATGCGACGGCCGGTCACCCAAGCGGCCGAAATCGTCGGGTGTCGCGACGAGACCCGTGCCGAAGATCCACTGCCAAACGCGATTCACATAGACCCGAGCGGTCAACGGATGCTCGGGATCGACGAGCGACTCGGCCAACTCAAGCCGACCACTGCCGCGACTGGCAGCGACACCGTTTCGCTCGGCGAACATCTTCAAGAAATCAGGGGGCACACTCGCGCCGATCGAGTCGACATTGCCACGCACATTGAGCGGATAGCTCATCCGCGTCGTCTCGCGCTCGTCCATGCTGATCGCTGAACGCGGGAAGGAAATCGTGCTTTCCGCCTGGCGATACTCCGCGAGCGACCGAGCAAGCGGGCTGCCCAAGGGTGCCTGATTCGGAAGCAGCTTCTGAATCAACAACCAATTGAGAATCGCGTCATCGCCGTCACTCGACTTGCCGCTGCACCAACGCTCGACAGGCCCGCGCAACCATGCGGCGACATAGTCCCACACGGCTCTTTCTGAGTTCGGCGACACATCATCGTACAGCGGCGCAAACGCCGACAACTCAGCTTGCGGTGTTCCTGCTGTGTCGTGCGATACGATGCCGGTGATGCTCAACCAACTCCGCTTGTCATAGCCGAAGTCTTGGTACTTCAACCCCTTTGCCAAGCCCGTGCGGGGCGGAAAGTTGGGGTTGAGCGGCGCCGTCGCAAACTCGACCGTCACCTGCTGCACACCATTCTTGAGCGCGGCGTCGTTGAACGACTTCCATTGCGGTTCGACATTCGTCGCGAAGTAGATCGTCTCGTTCTGAAAGGCATGGTCGTCCATGACGAGATAGCCGCCGAACTCGCCACCGGCCAAGCGGACGCTCACGATCTTGCCCGGAACTATGTGTTCCGGCGGCATTCGCAAGGCACCTGGGAGTTTCGAGCTGAGTGCATGCGTGTGATAGCCACGGGGCAAAAATCGTGCGACGATCGCATCGCCTTCCAACGCGACGAGTGGCGTGGCATCGTCGACATAGCCGTGCTCCATGCCCGCACCTTCGATGACCCAACCCGCAGGGATTTTGCCATCGCGGAAGTCGGCGAGCGTGGTGAACGAGGCGTTCGCTTCACGGCGTTTATCGCGCGTCGACTGCCATGCGCTACGAAGGTCGTGCCAGGCGACCACCTTATCCGTCTCGCACTGCAGCAGTCGCACTATCGGATACGCTACCTCATCTATCGACGGCTTCTGTTTCGACACGTCACCCACAGCGGCTTCTAACTCATCCGGCGACCATGTGACATCACGCCACAACGCGGCCAACTGAGTCTGCATGACTTGTCGCAATGCCTTAAGTCGGGCGATCGCCGCTTCGTGCTTGTGCGGCGCATCGACCACGCGCGCCGTCCAGCGCGGCGTCGTAAAGACCGCGGCGAGCGCGTAATAATCTCGTTGCGAGACCGCTTCGAGCTTGTGATCGTGACAGCGAGCACAGGCCACGGTGGTCGCCAAGAACGCCTTGCTAAACGCGTCGATCTTGTTGTTCACCATCTCTTGGTGAATGCCGTTGAACATCAGGCTGCTGCCGTGCCGGTGCTCGCCGAGGTGATAGAACATCGGGCCGATGAGGTTCTCGCACGTCTCGGCCTGCGGGTGAATGCGGGCCTGCGGCAACAAATCTCCGGCCAAGTGCTCGCGGACGAGTTGGTTGAAGCCGATGTCATCGTTGAAGGCCCGGATCAAATAGTCGCGGTAC
>JAEUIL010000035.1 GCA_016794255.1 Planctomycetaceae bacterium
TGCGGATTCACCGGCACACGTTGCTCGACGACTTGCACGGGCTGCCAACCCGAGTTCGCGTTCAGACCGGGCGTCGGTTGCGGCAGTTGACCCTGGTTGGGTCGCGGTCCGCCACCAGCCACCAGCGGACCGTCTTGTTGACCCGGGCCGGTGGGCAGCACGTTCCGCGGCATTGGCCTGAGATTGCCGGTTAACGCCAGCAAGCCATTCGCGGCCGATCGCATCGAAGGATCTTTCGAGAGCGCGATGTTGAACTCTTGCTTCGCCTCGTCGACGCGACCGATCTGCGTGAGGACATACGCCAGATTCGCGTGCGCCTCGGCTTCGTTGTTCACCTTGCGAAAGCAGGCCATCGCTTCGTCGATGCGATTCATCTGACCGAGCACGAGCCCAAGGTTGTTGTTGGCCGTGGGGTTGTGCGGTTCGAGCTCGATTGCTTTGCGGAGCATCTGCTCGGCCTCGGTCAAGCGATGTTCGAGATACAAGCGATAGCCCATGTCGGTGGCGAGACTCGCGGTCTGCGGACCGATCTGCCACGCTTTGTGGAAATGCTCGTCGGCTTCGGCGAACTTGCTCTCGCGCGTGGCGATAATGCCAAGGCGGCGATGGGCTTCGTAGTGATTGGGGTCTTTCTTGAGCAGCTCTTGGTAAATGTGTCGTGCGTCGGCCAGGTTGCCTTTCTCTTCGGACAACCGGGCCAGCGAAATCTTTTGCTGCTCGGCCTTGCGCAGGTTCTCGGCCGTGGGGAGCGGCGGCAGCTTTTCCATCATGGCACAGCCGGTGCCGACGATCGAGCAGAGAGCGAGCACGACCAGCCGCAGCTGCGAGCGATGTCTGATGCGGTGAGCTAGCATGACCGACCTCGTGAGAAGAGACTGCCGAAATTACGAGCACTGCTGGCGCGCACAGACGCCTGGAGCGCAGCGCTTCGCTAGGTATTTCGGCAGGCCGGTCGTAACGAGTTGAGCGGAAACGCCGGTTTTACTGAATGTACAGTGACAATTCGGTATTCGGAGAGCTCGTCGATATGCCGATGTCGCGGCAACTTTGATGGTGCGTGCCATGTCCACGTCTGCGTGGACATGCGTATTCGTCGCGACACATGCCTACGCGGACATAGGCATGGCCCAGGTTCGCGTGAGGCGGCATCACTTCGAGGTGGCGATGTGATGCGATGCCCAACGGCTTAGAACGCGCCAGCCCCACCGAAGCCGCCGCCGAATCCGCTGCCGCTGCCGGCACCGAAGCCGCCGAAGCCACCGCCGCCGCCCATGCCGGCATTGCGGCCGCTGTTGATCCACAGCACCCGCGCCGCTTCGGCATCGGTGTAGCCGCGGGTGATCGCCTTGGACACGACCACGCGTTGGGCCGCGTCAGGCACGCCCATCATGCTCAGCGCTTGCACCACGACTTCGCGGCGCCGCATGTCCAGCTCCGGGTTGACGTGTACCGGATACTTGAACTCGGTCGCTTCGCGGGTGGTGGTGTTGCTGCGCTCGATGATCACGGCGAAGTTCTGGCCCGCGTTGATTCGCGCGGCGATTTGCTTCAGGTGATCTTCACCAAGCGTGTTGAGCCGCGTGGTGTTGAGCGTCCATTCGTGCTGATAGAGCACGAACTTCGACGGCTCGGCATTGTCTTCTTGCATCTGCCACATCGGATCGCTGAGCGTGCCTTGCGGCGGCACCATGCTCGGCGAGCTGAACAGTCCGCCGCGATGGGCACAACCGTCGATAAGATTCAGACTCAGCGCCAGCGCGGCCAGCGCTTGCATACGCATGCCAGGCTTTTCAATCATGGGTCAGGTTCCTTGAACGGGTTCGTCGAGGCGGGTTTCTCGACGAGCCAGGGTGAAAGCGGTTCGTGCGGTTATGGGGTCTGAATCTAGTTGCAGAAGCCGTGAGCGCCCTTCATGAAGTACCGTTCCGTGCCGAGATAGCCGCGGCCACCTTTGGCATCGCGGATCGCACGATTGCGGGCGTCGTACACGTCGTTGCGGTACACCGGCCACACGGTGCTGCGATGTTGGTGATCCGGGTTGCCTTCCCAGCGACCGCGGAAGTAGAAACCAGCGTCGTCGGGTTCGGTGACTTCCATGCCCGGCAGAATCTGCGGCACTTGGTCGGGTTCCATCGGGTGGACCAACTCGGGGCTCACCAGGATCACGATTTCCGTCTCTTCACGCGACACGCTCTTGCGGCTGAACACCATGTCGAGAATCGGAATATCGCCCAACCAGGGTACCCGGGCCTTCTCGCCCGTCTGTTGGTCTTGGATCAAACCGGCGATCGCCAGCCATTGACCTTCGCGGAGATCGACGGTCGTGGCCACACTGCGAACATTGAGGCCGAAGATACCGTTGACCGACGATTGGGCATCGAGCCGGCTGACCGTCGGCGCGACCATTAAGCGGATATGGTCCTTGTCGAGCACCGTCGGCGTGAACGACACCTGAGTACCGTAGCCTTGGAAGCCCGTGGTCGCGGCGGCAGCACCACCCACGCCCACGACCGTCGGCACAGCGAACTGACCACCAGCGATGAAGTTGGCGGTGTAGCCACTGAGCGTAACGAGGTTCGGCTCGGCCAAGACTTTGTTCGTGCGGTTGCTGGCTAACGCCGAGATCGCGAAGTCGACTTGTTGCGTGGTCAGCACGGCCGAGGCGGCGCCTTGGACGTTGAGGACCGACGAGAACGTGAAGTCACCGGCGCGGCCTGTGAAGTTAGCACCCATCTGACGCAGCGCGGTCCGGGTCAACTCGGCGACACGCACTTTGAGCATGACTTGTTGTTCGCCGGGGATTTCGAGCATGTTGATGACTTCGCTCGCACCGAGGCCGGCACCCCAGCCGTTGGCACCATTGAAGCTGCCGTTGAAGGCGGCACGGGCGTTGGCGTTGTTCCAGTTGTTACCGTAACCGGCACCTGCGCCATAGCCGTAGCCACCACCGACGAGACCACCGCCAGCCGCGGCACTACCTCGGCCCCAACCGCCGATGCCTCCCCAGCCGCCGAAGCCCATCGACGAGCCGAACTGGTTGATCGTTTGATCGCCGAGGAACGCCATGATTTGGGCGGCCTCGCGAGCATCACGGGCTTGACCCCGCACGATCAGCTTGTCGAGCACCGGAATCAATTGCACGTGGCTGTTCGGGAACAACTCGTTCACGCGCCGTTGCAGCTTGCCGTACTCAACATCGGGCACATCGACATCGCCACGGGTATCGGGCACGACGCGGATCAAGTAGCGAATGTACGGTTTCTTGCCGGCCGGAACCGAAGAGTCCGGGAACCACAGCGTTAACGTCGTCTCGCCCAACGTGCGACCGACGAGTTCAAACTCGTTCGGATGATATTGGATCGTGTCGACGATGCCCGGGTTCGTGATCGACATCCGCTCGATCGGATGCTTGGTGCGAATCAACGTTCCCTTGGTGATCTCGACGTTGAGTCGCACTTCGGGATCGATGACGTCGGCGATGTAGTGATCGACCTTGGCTTGCACGGCAGCCGACGCGTTGTTCTGTACCGGAATCGACTCGACCGGCAGCGCGGGTTGCGCCGGCGTGGTGGCCGGGGTGGTGTACGGTTGCCCGCCGGGCATCGGCATGGGCGTGGGCATTTGGCCCACCATCGCGGGCTGAAAGTTGGGCAGCGGTTGCGGGTAGCCCTGCTGCGGCATGTTCTGCGGATACACGCCGGGCGGTGCCATCATCGGACCATTGAGCCCCGGAGGGTAAGTCCCCTGGACCTGTTGCACCGGGTAGTTCGCGACCGGCTGGATCGGCAGATTGCCGACGTTTTGCACGTTCGTGGGCTGCGGATAGGTGCCCCGATTGGCTCCGGCCGCCGACGGAATCACGCTCGGACGCCCCACGGGCGGATATTGAGCGGGGTTCTGTGCCCAGGTCTGTCCGGTCAACGTCGTCAACCCCAGTGCGGCTAGGGTTAGCGATCGTCGCCACAGCGAGCGG
>JAEUIL010000028.1 GCA_016794255.1 Planctomycetaceae bacterium
TCGCTACCCTCGCCGACGACCTTGGTCGTGAAGTGCTCGCCGAGGTCGTTGGCCAGTTCGGCCGCGCTCATCTCGGGTAGACCGCGGAACAAGCGATGCGTCGGCAGCACCAACAGACCGGGATCGGTCATGCCAACGAACATCATCAATACGTAATTGGCCGGATGGTCGGGCGTGAGTTTGCCCGCAGCAGCCAGCTCATCGCGGTAGTTGCACGCCGTCTCGTAACGGTGGTGACCATCGGCGATGAACAGCGGCTTGGGACCGACGATCGCCGAGACCTTGGCAATCACGTTGATATCCGTGATCGGCCACATGCGGTGCACCACGCCGAGATGGTCGGTCGCTTCGATCGCCGGCTGCGACGAGGTCACCAGTTCGAGCGCGTTCTGCGCTTCGTTCATCGGATCCGGGTAGAGGCCGAAGATCTGGCTCAGGTTCGTCTCGCAGGCCTTCATCAACAACAGCCGGTCGGCCTTGGGACCCGACATCGTCTCTTCGTGCGGGTAGATGTTGCCCTGGCCGAAACGGGTGAGTTTGCAACGGGCCATGAACCCGCGGCGAGTATGCGTCTGGCCGTTGGCCGTGAAGACCTGGTGATAGACGTACAGGGCCGGTTGAGCCTCGTGGAACAGCACACCCTCGGACTTCCATTGGCGGAGAAACTTCGCCGCCCGGGCGTAACGATCGTTGCCCGCCGCGTCGCCCGGCTCCTCGCGATTCCACTCGACGCGAACGAAGTTGGCCGGGTGAAGTTTGTAAAGCTGATCCTGCAAGTCCGGCGAGATCACGTCGTACGGCGGAGCAATGACATTGCTGAGCGAACCGATTTGTGAGAGGTCGTAACGCAGTCCGTGAAAGGCTTGCAGGTCGGGCATGGGAAGTGCGGCTGGGGGCTAGAGTCTGCGGACTAGTAAAGCGTGGGGCGCTCGGCGAAGGGGAGCGATTGTTCCACGTGAAACGGCGCACCGGCTACCGCAGGTTATCGCGACGGCGCTGGGTTTTGTCAAACCCGAGGCGGAGTTTCGGGGCGACGTCCGCGGAGTGTACAATTGGAACGGCGGCCAACCTGACTAGCGTGAATTGTCATGAGCGAGCAGATTCCTATCCTCGATCGCATGGTGCGGGCAGTGGAAAAGGTACGCGAACGATTGCTGCGATCAACGTCCGCTTTGGGCGACGCCGGAATACCTTACGCGGTTGTGGGCGGTAACGCGGTGGCTGCGTGGGTCGCGAAGGTCGATGAAGCCGCTGTCCGCAATACTGCCGACGTCGACTTGTTGCTCAATCGAATCGATCTCGATCGAGCACGTAGTGCCCTTGCCGGGGTCGGGTTTCATTATGTCCAGACACTGAACGTGGATACGTTCTTGGACGGGGCCGATGCGAATCCTCGAAGCGCTCTTCATGTTTTGTTTGCTGGCGAGAAGGTCAAGGACCACGACCTATTGCCCTCGCCGACGCTTGATGAATCCGAACCTGGCGAGAAGTTTCGGTTGATAGGCCTAACTGCATTAGTGCGGATGAAGCTCGTTTCCTACCGATTCAAGGACCGGACGCACCTCTTGGATTTAATTGGCCTTGGTCTTGTCGATGCGTCATGGACAAATCGACTGCCTATTGATAATCCGGAATCGTAAGTGCCGCTGGTAAGTTAAAAGAACAAAGGCCGCGAGAGTGCGAGACTCTCGCGGCCTTGATCGTTCAATCAAATCCAAACCGTTCGCTTAGTAGCGATAGATCTCGGGCTTGTACGGACCTTCGACCGGGATACCGAGATAGTCCGACTGCTTCTTCGTGAGCGTCGTCAGCTTCACGCCGATTTGCTCGAGGTGCAGGCGAGCCACTTCCTCGTCGAGTTGCTTGGGCAACACGTGCACGCCGATCGGGTACTTGTCGGTCTCTTGCCACAAGGCAAGTTGGGCCAGCACCTGATTGCAGAACGAGTTGCTCATCACGAACGATGGGTGACCGGTCGCACAGCCAAGGTTCACCAAACGACCTTCAGCTAACAGCAGCACGCTGCGACCAGTGTCCTTGAACGTGTAGCGATCGACCGTGCCGACGCTGGCGGGCTTGATGTTCACCTTCTTGCACTTGCCAGCCTTGACCTGAGCCTCGAGCCAAGCGACGTCGATCTCGATGTCGAAGTGGCCGATGTTGCAGATCACGGCGTCGTTCTTCATCTGTGCGATATGCTCGCCGCGGATGATGTCGCAGCAGCCAGTGGTCGTCACGAAAATGTGACCTTGGCTGGCGGCCTCTTCCATGGTCGTGACTTCGAAACCTTCCATCGCCGCTTGCAACGCGTTGATGGGGTCAATCTCGGTCACAATCACGCGAGCCCCGTAGCTTCGCATCGAATGGGCACAACCCTTGCCCACGTCGCCGTAGCCGGCCACGACGCACACCTTGCCAGCGATCATCACGTCGGTGGCGCGCTTGATGCCGTCAGCGAGCGACTCGCGGCAGCCGTAGAGGTTGTCGAACTTGCTCTTTGTGACCGAGTCGTTGACGTTGATCGACGGCAGCTTCAACTCGCCTTTTTGGTGCATCTGATGCAAGCGGTGCACCCCGGTCGTCGTTTCCTCGCTCAGGCCACGAATCTCGCCGAGCAGTTCCGGATACTTGTAGTGCACCATGTACGTCAGATCGCCGCCGTCGTCGAGGATCATGTTCAGCGGCTTGCCATCCGGGAAGTACAGCGTCTGCTCGATGCACCAGTCGAACTCTTCGTTCGTCTCGCCCTTCCAGGCGTAGACCGGCACACCGTTGGCTGCGACCGCCGCAGCGGCATCATCCTGCGTCGAGAAGATATTGCAGCTGCTCCAGGTCACGTCGGCGCCGAGTTCGACCAGCGTTTCAATCAACACGGCGGTCTCGGTCGTCATGTGCAAGCAGCCGGCGATCCGCGCACCCTTGAGCGGCTTCGACGGACCGTATTTCTTTCGCAGCGACATCAGACCGGGCATTTCGTTCTCGGCCAGCATGATTCGCTTGCGACCAGCTTCAGCCAAGCTGATGTCAGCGACTTTATAGGGCAGACGGGTTTCGACCTGAGACACGGGCAACACTCCTGATCAAGTGAACAAGATGACTTTAGGCGGCGAGTGACGCCGACTGCGAAACGATCGCGAGAGCCGGTTCATTACAACCGTGATGATAGATAGTCACCCCCTGATAGGCAAGCTCACGCCAATTGACCCAGTGTTTCACGTGAAACTTTCACAAACGCATCGATCACCTTGGCATCTTTGCGGCCGGGTGAGCTCTCGACGCCGCTGGCGGTATCGACCGCATGGGGTCGCACGGTGCGGATCGCCTCGGCGACATTGCCGGGCACCAAACCACCGGCAAGCACCAACGGCGGCAGCGTTGCAATCTCGACGTGACGCGCCGCCTGATGCCAGTCCACGACTTGTCCCGTGCCGCCATATTGCCCGGCGGACGCGGGTGCATCGAGCAGAATCATCCGCGGCCGATTCACCGCACTGAGACACAACGATAAGTAGTCGTTGATCGCTGACAGCCCACTGGTCAGGCCGCGGAAGGCACGCATCGTCGGGCGACCGCCGAGTTCGGTGAGATAGCCGGGCGGCTCGTCGCCATGCAGTTGAATCAGATCGAGCTTCAGCCGATCAAACGCGAGACACACTTCGACCGGATCGGCGTTGACGAACACGCCCACTTTGCAAATCGACGATGGTAGCAGTCGCACGATTTCGGCGGCGCGCTCTTCGTCAATGAAGCGCGGACTGCGCGGATAGAAGTTCAGACCGATCGCGTCGGCTCCGCTAGCGACAACAGCCGCCGCGTCTTCACAGTTGGTCACACCACAAATCTTGACTCGAAACACGCGTCGCTCGTTGCCGTTGAATTCGTCGAACTTGGCCTCGTCGAATCGACGAAGGTTACCCGAGTGCTAGCAGCCCATCGTGTCGCTTGTGCCAAATCTCGCTTCGACGATTCGGTGGACTTCGGGCTAGCACAGCTTTCAGCCTGACAGCCGAACGTCTCTCGGGCAAGGGCCGCACATCGCGCAAATCATTCGTTTTGCTCGAAAATACCCGCTACAGACGCGTGGTTCCGAATGCCGAAACAATAGAGACGTGAGTGTGTCGCTGGGCGGAGCGGTGGACGACTCACGATTTAGTCACCGTCGAGGAAGCCTACATGTACGAGAGCCATTTCGGTTTGAGCCGTCGACCGTTCGCCTTCGCGCCACAGGTGGAACAATACTTTCCTGGCCGAGCGATCGAGTCAGCCCGCCAGACGCTCGTTCGCTGCATCGAACGGGCCGAGGGCATTGGTCTCGTCATCGGTCCCACGGGCACCGGCAAGTCGCTGCTTCTGCAAGTCTTGGCGGCTCGATTCCGTAGCACTTTTAGCGTGGCTCTGCTAGCAAACAGTCACCTCCCCTCGCGGCGAGCATTGTTGCAAGCGATCTTGTTCGAACTCGGTCTGCCGTATCGCGGCATGGACGAGGGCGAGCTGCGTCTGTCGCTCATCGATCATATTACGGACGGCGCGTCGCACGGGATGCTGCTGCTCATTGACGAAGCGCATCTGCTGCCGCTGCGACTGCTCGAAGAGATTCGCATGATTGCGAATGTCGCGCGACAAGGCCAGCCGCAAGTGCGGATCGTGCTGGCCGGCGGTGCGGCGCTCGAAGAACGGCTCACGAGTCCGAAGTTGACTTCGTTTGCTCAACGGCTCTCGGCCCGGTGCTATCTCGAGTCGCTCGACTTGGGCGAAACGATCGCCTACGTCCGGGCGCAACTGTCGACTGCCGGTGGCAACGCGAATGCGATCTTCAGCGAGCTCGCCATGGAGACGGTCTTTCGCGCGACCGACGGCGTGCCGCGACTCATCAATCAGCTCTGCGATCATGCGCTGGTGCTGGCGTATGCCGGTGGTCAGGAGCGGATCGACGTTGCCGGGATCGAAGAGGCGTGGGCCGACTTGCAGCAACTGCCGACACCGTGGAACGAGGTGAATCGGTTCGATGTGCCAGCAGCCGGTCAAGACGGGGTCGTCGAGTTTGGTGTCCTTGGTGAAGCGAACGATAGCGACGAGGTCGAGCCGACGATGTTGCGACTGGAGAGTATCGCCGCGGCTGAACCGGCCGAGCCCGAGTTTGTGCCGCAAGCGCGACAGACATCCGAGGTCGAACTGACCATCACTTCGACCACCGATCCGTTTGCCGAAACGTTCGCCGAGGAAGAGGTGATCATGAATCCATACGCAGCCATTGACGAGACGCGACTGGCTCGCACCCGAGTGCACAGTACGGAAGGGAAACAGATGGCAGCGATGCTCGAACCATTCCTGAGCGAGTCAGTGCCGCCGATGGCGCTACCGACTCCGCCCGTCGCTCCGCCGGTGGTGCAAGAGCCGGTCAGCATCTCGCCGACGATCACGCTGGCGCTCAGTGACGGACCTGCGTCGCTGGGGATTCATCAGCCGTCGCCATCGATCGCTTTCAATAGCCAGCTGCCTCCGCCGGGCGAATGGATCGTCAGCGAATCGCGTCCGGTCGAGACCTTGCGTTGGTCCGAGCCCAATCACGCCGGTCCGAACTTGATCTCGATTGACGCCCCACGAGCCGCCGCTCAACCGGCCACCGGCGGCGATCAATCGATGATCGTGGTCGACGAAGATCCCGAGCCCGCGCGACCGACCCCGAAGTTGACCGCTCCGGTGCGTCGGCAGGAGTATCGGCAGTTGTTCGCGCAGCTACGGCGAAGCTAAATCGCGGTGCGTCTGAGGACGGAGCTGGTCAGCGAGCTTTTGGCGAATTTGATCTACTGGTTCTCGCAGACAAATACGCCGCCGAAATCAACACGAACACCATCGTCACACTCACGAACAACGTCGGATACTTGGGCCAACCGATTTCGTCGGCCCAGGTCAGAACCGAGCCCGCGACGGGCATGCCAATCAGGCTCCCCATGTCGAACGCCGCCAGCACGAGCGCCATGCCGACGCCGCGAAACGGCAGCGGATAACCGACCGTCGACGACGCGACCAGTGAGGGAAACAGCACCGCGTGGGCCACACCCAGCATCGCCGCGGGCAGCACGACGTGCCACCACTCGGTAACGCACAAGTAACTCAGCGTGCCGAAGACCAAGAACAACAGCCCGATCAGAATCATGGCGCGGACACCGTGACGCTCGGGAAACCGGCGGATGCTCAACCGCGTGACGAACGCCACGGCCGGGTAGATGGCAAAGAACGCCGCGATGCCCGTGATGCCGCGCTCTTCCAAAAACGGTCGCAAGAACACGGTCGGCAAGCTGAGCGCGAATCCGCCCGCCATGGCGACCAGCAGCACGACACCGGGATGATAGCGGCGAATGACCGCGAGCACCGGCGGATGTCGGCGTCGTTGCCAACCACCATCGCCACGAGTGCCCCACACGGAACAGATCGTGCCGACCGCCGCGCTCACCACGGCCACGGCGATCGCGATGTTCATCCGTTCGCGCGTCACTTCGTCATGGCCGAGAATCGCATCGAGCAAGAATGGTCCGATGATCATGCCGATGAACCCGGCCGTCCCCAGATTGCCGATCACCTCGGCCATCCGCGTCACCGGCGCTCGGCCCGACATGTAGGTGATTGAAGCGCCAAAGAAACCGTTGACTGCCGCCGTGTAAAAGAATCGGATGAGATACAGAATCCACAGCCAACCGAGCGGCACGCCCAGATGCGCGGCGCAGCTGACGACGACGCCGACACAAGCGGTGAGCCACAACAGCTTGGGACCATACGCGTCGCTGGCGACGGCGTGAACGGCTCGGATCGCAAGTCCCCCGGCCGTGCCGCAACCGATGATCCAGCCCAGGTCAAATTCGGTGCCACCCAACAGCGTGACCAAGTCGGCGATGCGATAGAACATGGTCGTCGCCAGCGTCATGCTGAAATGCGCGGCGTACACCATCCAAAACGTGAAGCGAAAGTGTGCCGGATCGACGTCAGCATGGGCAAGACGCGCGGACGGCTTTCCGGTTATCATCAGTGAGCTCGTGAGGTGAGGCGAACAACCAGTATAGTCAGGTCCCCCGCCGAACTCGAACCCCCGTATTCTGCTGCGAAACGCGAATTCGTTTATGTCCGCGCTGAAAACCCTCGTCACGATCGCCACATACAACGAGATCGAGAACCTACCGCGGCTCGTCGACGAGATTTTCCAGCATGCGCCCGACGTGCATGTGCTCGTGATCGACGACAACTCGCCCGACGGCACCGGCAACTGGTGCGACGAACGGTCTAAGTCTGACGCTCGAGTGCATTGCTTGCATCGCACCGGCAAGCTCGGCCTGGGAACCGCGATCATCGCCGGCATGCAGTACGCTATCGAGCATGAGTACGACTACGTGCTCAACATGGACGCCGACTTCAGCCACCACCCGCGTTACATTCCGGCCATTCTCGCGGGCATGGACAATGACGCGAGCCAGTCGCACGTGGATGTCATGATCGGTTCGCGCTACGTCGCCGGCGGCGGTGTCGAAGGTTGGCCGCTCAAACGGCAACTGATGAGTACCTGCATCAACGTCTACACGCGCAGCTTGCTCGGCCTGCGGTCGCGCGATTGCAGCGGAGCGTTTCGCTGTTACCGAGTGTCGCGTCTGCGGCAGCTTGATTTCTCGCGTCTGCGGGCACGCGGCTACGCCTTTCAGCAAGAAATGCTCTGGCAACTGAAGCGGATCGGCTGTCGTTTTGCCGAAACGCCGATCGTGTTTGCCGACCGTGCTTATGGTCAGTCGAAGATCAACTCCCAAGAAGCCGCCGCCGCTTTGTGGCACATCGCCGCGTTGGGTTGGAAGAATTGGACGGGCGGGAAGTAGAATATCGTTGGGCATGCGTCTCGCGTGCCTGAAGTCACCACATGGGAATGCGTGACTCCGCTAGCACCGAATCGAGAACTTTGTACCCACGGATTGAGTGGCCCATGTCCCACGCCTACATCATCGCCGCGGCTCGCACGCCGATCGGCAAACTGCTCGGCGGCTTGTCGTCGCTCGCCGCGCCTGAACTCGGTGCGATCGCCATTCGCGCCGCGCTCGATCGCGCCGGGATCGCTGCCGACCAGGTCGACGAAGTGATTCTGGGCAATGTGCTGACCGCGGGCTTGGGACAAGCACCAGCGCGGCAGGCGGCGCTCAAAGCCGGGTTGCCGCCGACGGTCGCAGCGCTGACGATCAACAAGATGTGCGGCTCGGGCCTCAAGGCGGTCATGCTCGCCGATCTAGTCATCCGAGCGGGCGATGCTCGCTGCATCGTCGCCGGTGGTCAAGAGAACATGAGCCGCGCTCCGCACTTGCTCACCGGCTCGCGCGAAGGCTGGAAGTTCGGCCATCAGCAAGTCACCGACAGCAAGATCCACGACGGATTGTGGTGCGGGTTCGAGAACGAGAGCATGGGGGCTGAAGCCGATTACATCGCCGCGCGTGAATCGGACAGCCGAGCCGCTCAAGACTCGCTAGCACTCGACCCCCACCG
>JAEUIL010000065.1 GCA_016794255.1 Planctomycetaceae bacterium
TGCGCTCGACAAGAGCGTCGCGCGTCGGCGGTGCCTCGGGAGGTCGCTATGATCGTGATCATTCGTCGGACTGTGGTCGCTTCGGGCTTGGCAATCGTGGTCGCTTCGAGCGGCTGTGCAAGCACCTCGGGCGGTTCCAAATCGTGGTTCTCGGGCTGGTTCAGCAGCGAACCCAAGAGTTCCACGGCTCAGTATCTCGAAGGCATGGGTGGCAAGCAGCCGTCGGCCTGGGAGAAGTTCACAGCCGGTGTGAAGGGGACGTTCTCCAAAGCGGGCGGAGCCGTCGCGGCCAACGAACCCAAAGCGCCGTCGGCCAATGATCCTACGTCGCTCGCCAATCCGGCGAAACCTAGCGCCGAGTTCTACGTTCAGGCCGGCCGCATGCAAGAGACCGCCGGCAACTCGGCGGGGGCGGTCGAGCAATACAACAAGGCCCTCGAACTGACGCCCGATCATCTCGGCGCACTGCTCGGACTGGCCCTGCTACACGATCGGCAAGGTGACTTCGATTCGGCTGCCGAGTTCTATTTGCGTGCGGCCACGAAGCATCCGAACCAGGCGGCCGTGCTGAACAATCTAGGGCTGTGTCAGGCGCGACAGGGCAAGCTCGCCGAGGCCGCCAAGTCGATGCAGAAGGCCGTCGCGATGCAGCCGAACAAGGCGTTGTATCGCAACAACTTGGCTAACGTACTCATCGAAGCTGGGCAAATCGACGAAGCGATCGCGCTGTTGACGCCGGTTCATGGAGCAGCCACGGCACACTACAACGTGGGCTACTTGTTGCACAAGCGCGACCGAGACGACGAGGCGATTGTGCATTTCCAACAGGCGGTCGACACCGACCCCTCGCTGATCGCCGCCAAAGGTTGGCTGCAACAACTCGAAGGCAAAGCGGAACAAGTGGCTATCGCCGCCAAGAGTGATGCTCCCGTCGCGCCGGCAACTCCCGTGACGGAAGCAGTCGAAAGCGCAGCACCGACAGCCGTGGCAACAACCGTCAATCCGAGCGTGGCACCGGCGAACGAGCCGCCAGTCACGCCGACGCGTCAACCGCAAACCACGGCCAGCATCGTAAGCGACGCACCGACTTCGCAGCCCGTTGCTCGTTCAACCCCTGCGACCTCCGGAACATCATCGATTGCGATGGTCTCGGATCAACCAGGCGGTAAATCGGTGCCGGCACGCACGAAGATCGCGTTCTCGCGTCCGACCGAGGCGGCTCAACCCGCACCTGTCGTGGCAGCCGTGACTGCTCCGCCCATCAAGACCGGGCCCGCGACGATCGCACTCGATCAGCCGACGAGTATTGCCACGCCGGAACAAGCTCCGCCCGATCTCGTCGATCAGCCCGAGAATGAGATTCCCAATACCGCCCAACGTGCGCCACTCGAAGGAAGTCGCTACCAATAACGCGACCGGGATGCGATGGGGTAGCAGCGTGTGGATTTACTCGGTAGCACGGGCATCTTGTCCGTGATTCTCAGCACGTAGCACGGGCAAGATGCCCGTGGTACGAATGAATTGTAGAGTAGGAGAGGGACGGCGAACCGCCTCCTCTCCCCTCTTCAAACCGGACAAGCGGATTTCCCGCATCCGGCTTTCCCGAGAATTCTCGGTCGCTGGCATGCGCGAGTGGTCTGCGGATCAGGGACGTCGGCTCGG
>JAEUIL010000106.1 GCA_016794255.1 Planctomycetaceae bacterium
AGTGAGATCGCCTCGACCGTCTTGACGGGAATCTTTGGCGCAGCCAACACCGGCACGGCGACAAAGAACATGACCACGCCGCACGCGATCAGCCGAAAAGGGCGAGTATCGTAACGCATGACTACCTCACGAAAGACAACTAAACCACAGCCGCCTGATGAATTATGATAGGCTCGGCGAGCGAGCGTCGCCACGGGCCGGTTTTGGAATTGAATCTCGTCGAGGATTGGTTTGACATGTCAGGTCGTTTGATCGCGGTAGGTGATATTCACGGTTGCGATGCAGCCTTTGCGGCGCTGCTGGGGGCCATCGCGCCGCAACCCACGGACCGCATCATCTTGCTCGGCGACCTCGTCGATCGTGGGCCCGACAGTCGCGGCGTGATCGACCGCATTCTGCAACTGCGCGCGACGTGCCAGGTCGACGTGATCCTGGGCAATCACGAAGAGATGATGCTGCAGGTGATCGACGGTCGCGCCCCAGAGCCATGGCTCAACTTTGGCGGCGTACAGACGTTGGACTCGTACGGCTTTGTGGGCTCGCTCGATGTGCTGCCCGCGAGCCATGTGGAACTCATCCGCCAGGCGCACGACTTCGTCGAGACCGAGCGGCATTTCTTCACGCATGCCAACTACGATCCGCGCCAGCCGCTCAACAAACAAACCGTGGCGATGCTCCGTTGGAACCGGCTCGATACCCATTTCCCGGGTCCGCACGCGTCGGGCAAAATCGCCGTCGTCGGTCACACGCCCGACAAGGGTGGCGAGGTGTTTCAGGTCAAGCACCTGATTTGTCTCGACACCTATTGCTACGGCGGCGGCTATCTGACCGCCATGGATCTCGGCAGCGGCCAGACATGGCAGGCCCACCGCGACGGCACGCTCCGCGGCTAACGGCGTTCACTGCTTCGACTCGGCAGCGCCGATGCCCGCCGCTGCCACGAGTGCCCCGGCTCGTTCGCGCGGATGAGGTTGTACCGCTCGGGCAGGCAACGATGTAAGCACGACACAGATCGTCTGCGTCACGGGATCGGCCCAGGCCAACGTTCCCGTCGAACCCGTGTGACCAAACGTCCGTTCCGAACAACCAGGGCTTCCCGCGCCACGACCGACGTTCAAACCGAGACCGCGTGGCGTGAAGCCGGCGGGATTCTGATTCGCGATCATGAGCTGTGCCGTCTCGGGCCGCACGACCCTGCCATTTTTGAATAGAAACTCGGCCAGAAAGCTCGCCACATCCGGGGCCGAGGCGTGTGTCCCGCCCCACGGCGCACCCAGCTTCCGCCAATACGAGCTGTTCCAGTCCCAATCCTTCGCGGTCGGATCGCCACCGCCCGCCTCGACGGCTGCGAACTCGGTTTGCACGGGCACCATGTCGGCAAGCGTGAACCGTCCCAAGCCCTGGGCCGAATGCAGCATCCCCAACGGCTTGAACACCGCCCGCTCGACCAACGTCAGAATATCGACCTTGCTCAACAACTCAGCCACGCGCGCGGCAAGCAAGATGCCCATGCTCGAGTACTGGTACTTTGAGCCCGGCGCGAACGCGAGCGGCGTGCGCTGCGCATGTTCGGCAAACTCGACCAGCGTGGCATGTTTCTTGCGCAACGCGTCGTTCTCGGGCAACTGATCGGGCAAGCCCGAGACATGCGACAACAAGTGCCGCATCGTGACCGTCTCGCGTCCCTCGCCAGTGAAATTGGGCAGGAACTTCTGCACTTTGTCGTCGAGTGGAAACAGCCCGTGATCGAAGAGCGTCATCAGGGCGGTCATCGCGATCGGCTTCGAGATCGAACCGAGCAAGAACATCGCGTGTTCATCGCGGGCCGTGCCAAACGCTCGTTGGAACGTGACATCTCGTTGCCGCACATGAATCACCGCCGCCTTGACCTGTCCCGCGGTCGTGGCTTGAGCCAGCACGTCGGCCGCTCCATCAAAGCGTCCCAATCGCAGGGCGGCGCTCAACGGCGCCGCAAAGCTCGCGGCCAGTCCGGCTTGTAAGAAGGTTCGTCGTTTCATGATGCGAAGGTTGCTCTCGTCTTACTTGGGTTGAAACGCGGGATCGCCGAATTGCCACAGCATGAAGGACCAGACGTCGGCCTTTTCCTCGTGCCGCTGCTGTCGCGTGGAACCGATGCCGTGGCCCGAGTGATAGTCGACGCGAAATAGAATCGGTCGCCCGCTGGCGGTGGCGGCTTGGAATCGAGCCGAGGCCTTGGCCGACTGCCAGGGCTCGACACGCGGATCGTTGATGCCGTGAGTGAGGATCACGCCCGGATATTTCGTGCCATTCTTAATG
>JAEUIL010000111.1 GCA_016794255.1 Planctomycetaceae bacterium
CCCCTCGCATCTGCGGCAACTGTTGCACGTCATGGAAGAGACGGTGCCCGAGCGCAAGACCAACACCGGGCCGATCTTTCATGACCTCGCCGAGCGGCTCAAGAAGCGCGGTATTGTGATCGTGCTCAGCGACTTGTTCGACGACGTGCCGAGTTTGCTCGCCGGCCTGAAACACTTTCGCCATCGTCGGCACGAAGTGATTCTGTTCCACATTCTCGATCCGGCCGAGCTCGAGTTTCCCTACGATCAGCTGACCATGTTCAAGGGCCTGGAAGAATATGGCGACGTGCTCGCCGACCCACGGTCGCTCCGCAAAGCATATCTGGCCGAGTTCCAAGAGTTTCTGAAACAAGTTCGTCAAGGGTGTCGAGCCCAGCGGATCGACTACGTCGAAATGCCCACCAGCCAGCCGCTCGACATCGCGTTATCGAGTTATCTGGCGCGCCGGATGAATCGCACGATGTAAGGGAAGCCGAGAGCCGAGAGCTGAAAGCTGAACTAAACACCAAACACCTACTCACCTACTCACCTTCCCCTCCCTTGTTCTCCTTCTTCGCTCATCCGCTGATGCTTGGCTGGCTCGCGGTCGCGGCTGCGCCGTTGCTGATTCATTTGCTCAGCCGACGCAAGTACCGTGAGGTGACGTTCGCGGCGATGTCGTTCATCGTCGCGGCTTTGAAGAAGAACTCGCGCCGCATCCAGCTCGAACAATGGATCTTGCTCGCGCTTCGCACGTTGCTCGTGATCTTGGTCGTGACCGCGCTCGCCGAGCCATTCCTCGAGTCGGCCGGTCTGCAATCCACCTCGGGCGAGCACATCCACAAAGTGATCGTGATCGACGGCTCGTTCTCGATGGCGTTCAAGCCGACCGACAAGAGCCGCTTTGATCGCGCGAAGGAGTTGGCTGACCGGATCGTCGACGAGAGCTTGCAGGGCGATAGTTTCACGCTCGTGTTGATGACCACGCCGCCACGGGCGATCGTCGCCACGCCGTCGTTCGAGGCCCGTAGCGTGCGGTCCGAAATCGAGAATCTGCGGCTGCCCCATGCCGGCGGCGATCTGCCCGGCACCGTCGCTTTGGTCGAACGGCTGATCGACACCGCCGAGCGCGAAAACACCCGTCCCACGCATCATCAGGTCTTCTTTCTCACCGATCTTGGCCGAACAAGCTGGTCGGTCGACACTGCCGGTCCGTCGGGCCAAGAGTTTCTCGCCCGCAGCAAGAAGCTGGCCGAACGGGCCGCGTTGCAAGTCATCGACCTGGGCCAGGACGACGCCGAGAACACGGCCGTCACGCGGTTCACGCTCGTCGATCCATACGTGACCACGGCGCGCGACGTGACGTTCGAGGCTGAGTTGCGTAACTTCGGTCGGCAGCGACGCGATCAGCTGTTGGTCGAGCTGTTTGTCGATGGTCGTCGCGTGGCCGAGGAACATGTCGATCTCGAGGCCGGCGGACAAGCGACCGTCTCGTTTCCGTTTCGGTTCGACACGCCCGGTTCGCACTTGGCCGAGTTGCGGTTGGCCAGCGATCTGCTCGATGTCGACAATCACCGCTGGCATGCGGTCGAGGCTCGCGAGAGCCTGCGCGTCTTAGCGATCAACGGCAAGCCAAGCGGCGGCGAGCTGCGCGGTGCGACCGATTATCTGACCGTGGCGTTGCAGCCGCGTAGCGATCAAGTCGATCGGCCGCTGGTGCGCGTCGATGTGGCTGCCGAGAGCGCACTGGTCGAGCATGACCTCACGACTTACGACAGCATCTTTCTCTGCAACGTGGCTCAATTCACGCAGCAAGAAGCGTCTGTGTTGTCGGCCTATCAACGTCATGGCGGGGGCGTCGTCTGTTTCTTGGGCGATCAGGTGAACGCCGATAGCTACAACCGCTGGCTCGCCACGGGCGACGAGAACCGGGCTCCGGTCTTGCCCGCCATGCTCGGCGATCTCGCGCCGTCGGGCCAGTATTTGTTCGATCCGCTCGAATATCGCCATCCGATCGTCGCCCCGTTCCGCGATCAAGAGCAAGCCGGGCTGCTCACCACGCCGACGCAACGCTACATCAAGCTCAAGCTGCCCGAGGAAACCGAGGCCAAGATCGCGCTGGCGTTCACAGGCGGCGATCCCGCGATTGTCGAGTCGCCGGCGGGCCGCGGTCGCACGGTGCTCGTCGCCACGTCGGCCGATTTGAGTTGGACCACCATGCCGGTCTTGCCGAGCTACTTGCCCATCGTGCAGGAGTTACTCGCCTGGAGCGTGCAAGGTCACACGGGCGAACGCAACGTGCTGGTCGGCGCGTCGTTCGGTCGACAGAGTCGCGAACTGGCCGGTCAGTCGGCGGTCAGCGTCAAGTCGCCGCTCGGCGAGTCGACTTCGATTCGCATCACGCCCGGCGTCGAGCCTAGTTGGATTTTCAACGACACCGCGACCAGTGGTCCTTACGCGGCAACGGTCGGCAACGAGGCCGAGTCGTACGCCGTGAACATTGACACGGTCGAGAGCGATCTGGCCCGGGTCGATGCCGCCGAGCTTCGCGATCAAGTTTGGAGCGGCGTGCGGCACTCGCTGCGGACCGATTGGCAAAATCTGTCGGAGGGTGAGGACGAATCGATCGCGCGTCGCAACGCGCTGCATCAATGGTTGCTCGTCGTGGCCTTGGTGGTCATGTTGACTGAAACAACGCTTGCCTCTTGGTTTGGACGGCGCTCGCGATGACCGGTGTGTTGCCCAAATGGCTGGCCGATCTGACCGGCGTCGACATCTCGACGAGCGGCGAGGGGACCACATGGTCGCTCAAGCACGCTTGGTTCATTCCGCCGTGGCTGTCGTTTGTGCTCGGAGCGGGCATCGTGTTGCTCGTGATCTGGTGCTACCGCCGCGAAGGGGGCACGGCCGGGCGTATCTCGCGCACGCTGCTGTCGCTCTGCCGGCTCACGTCGATCGCGATACTCGTTTTCATGCTGGCCCAATTTCTGCTGGCGCTCGAACGAACCGGCTTGCCCTACGTGGCCGTATTGGTCGACGACTCGGCCAGCATGCGCATCACCGACGCGTTTGACTCGGCCGCGATGAAAGACAAGCTCCGCGAACTGCTCGCCAGCGCCAAGCTCGCAGATGCCACGCGCCTCAACTTGGCCAAGAGTGTGCTGCTGCAAAACAACGCCGACGTGCTCAACACGATCGACGAGCGTTACAAGCTGAAGCTGTATTACGTCTCCGACGCAGCGCGCATGCAGTCGGGCGAGCTGCCGACGCTGGTCGACGATCTGCGCAAGCTCGAGCCCGCCGGCGAGAACTCGCGGCTTGGCCTTGCCGTTCGTACGGTGCTCAGCGATCTACGTGGCACGCCTCCCTCGGCCATCGTGCTCTTGTCCGACGGCGTGACTACCGACGGCGAGACGCTTGGCGATGTCGCTCGCTTGGCCAAGAACAAAGGCGTGCCGCTGTTCACCATCGCCGTCGGGAGCGAAACTCCCGTGCGCGATCTCGAGGTGAACGATCTGCTCGTCGACGAGGTCGTGTTTGTCGACGACATCGTCAACTTCGAGTTTCAATTGTCGCAAAGCGGCTACGCCGGTCGGGATGTGACTGTCACCTTGAAACAGAAGGGGCTGTCGGCGTCACTGGCTCAGCGGCGGATCACGCTCCAGCCCGATGGCAATCCGCAAAAAGTCATCTTGCCGCATCGACCCACGCAGGTCGGCGACTTCGAGTTCATCGTCGAGGTCGAGCCGCTCGATGGCGAGTTGCAAACCGACAACAATCGGCAGTCGCGGATCGTCGGCGTGCGCAAGGAACAAGTTCGCGTGCTGTACGTGCAGGGCTATCCGAACTACGAGTTCCGTTACCTCAAGCACATGCTGCAACGCGACTCGACGATCTCGCTCCGCACGGTGCTGCAAGAGGCCGATGCCGAATACACGGCGATCGATCAGACCGCGCTGAGTCTGTTTCCAGTCCGGCGAGAAGAACTGTTCGAGTACGATGTCGTGATCCTGGGCGATGCCGATCCCGCGCTCTTGAGCAGTTCGGCGCTCGCGAACCTCTCGGCGTTTGTCACGGAGAAGGGGGGCGGCGTGATCTTCGTCTCCGGCGAGCTGTACAACCCCAACGCCTACCGCGATACGGCGCTCGCGCCGCTCATGCCGGTCGACTTGAACAGCGCCCCACGACGACTCACGGCGGACGCATCGCCGACGGGCTACCGGGTCCGGCCGACCGAGTTGGGCCAATCGCTCGCGCCGTTCCAGCTGGGACCGACGACTGCCGAAAGCAGCGAGATCTGGCGCAAGCTGCCGCCGCTGTTCGGTCTGTATGACGCGACGAACTTGAAGCCTGCCGCACGGGTCTTGGCCGAGCGCGACGCGGGGGACGGTCGCAACTCGCCGGTCGTGGTCATGCAGTATGTCGGTGCCGGCAAAGTGATCTTCCACGCGATGGATGACTCGTGGCGCTGGCGGTTCCGTGTGGGAGATGTGTTCTTTGCCCGCTATTGGATTCAGACGATTCGCTTCCTCGCGCGGAGCAAGCTGCTCGGCAAAGAACGCTCGGCCGAGTTGACCGTCGATCGCCGCGAGTATCGCCAGGGTGAATCGGTGCGGCTGCGGACACGGTTTCTCGACGAACGCATTGCCCCGCCCGAGGACGATGGTGTCGTCGTGATCGTCGAGCAAGAAGGACAAGCCAATCGCAAGGTCACGCTCAGTCGGCAGTCGTCGAACCGCGGCGTGTTTGAAGGCGTGCTGACACGTCCGGCCGAGGGACGGTATCACGCCTGGATCTCGGCCCCGGTGCTGGAAGGTGGCGCCCGGCCCGTCGACTTCCGTGTGGTCGCACCGCCCGGCGAGTTTGAGCGGACCGAGGTCGACACCGCCGACTTGCGTCGCGCCGCCAACGAAACGAAAGGGAAGTACTACACGCTCGCAGACGCTCATACGTTGTTGTCGGACTTGCCGAGTGGCCGGCAGGTGCCGATCGAAGCGCTGCCGCCGATCGTACTCTGGAACCAATGGCCGTTGTTGGCGCTCCTGCTCGGCTCGCTGGTCACCGAATGGGCGTTCCGGAAACGGGTTGGTATGTTGTAGTTAGTGGTTCGTTGTTGGTGCTTAGTTCTTAGTTCCTGGTTGAGGACTGATTCGCAGCCGTGGATTCGAGCAGCTCGCTTGCGGTTTCGCGCTCGCGAATCGTGAACCATGAACCAAGTTCGTCGGGTGAGTCGAGTCCGCGAAGGCCCAGCAGATTGGAATGACGAAGGTCCAAGGAACGAATGTCGAAAGAATGACGAAGCCCAAATGTCGAAAAGATCCTTGGTCATTCGTCATTCGGGCTTCCTTCGGCATTTGAACTTCGACATTCGACATTCCTTCCCCAGGAAGTCACGAGGTGATACATGAGTCATCCGCTACTCGATCGTCTGTCGCAACTGCGTCGGCAAACGCGCCGGCTTCTGTGGTTGCACGCGCTCGCCTGGGTCGTGGGGCTCGTCGTCGGCACGCTCGTGATCTTGGGCGTGGCCGACTATCTCACCCGGTTCAACGATCGCGGCATGCGATATCTCGCGTGGCTCACCCTGGTCGGCATCGCCGGTTGGGTCGTGTGGCAGCGTCTGCGACCGGCCATGCTCGTGCGGCTCGACGATCTGTATCTGGCCAAGCGAATCGAGGCGCGATTTCCCCTGCTGTCGAACGCGCTGACCAGCACGATCGAGTTTCTGCATCAAAGCGAAGATGACCCGCAGGCCGGCAGTCCGCTGCTGCGACGCACCGTTGTGCAACAGACGACCACGCAGGTCGAACGGCTCGACTTCAGTCAGTCGCTCAATCGTCGCTCGACGCGGCTGGCGCTCTTGGCTTGCGGTTGGATTTGCTTCATCGCCGCTTGGCTCGCGTGTCTCGATTATCGTTCGACGCAGATCGCCCTGACGCGGATCGTTACCCCTTGGGCCGACATCGATTGGCCCAAGCAAAATCATTTGTTGATCCGCAACCCCGTCCGTCGCATTCCGCTCGGACAACCGTTCGAGATCGAAGTCGTCGATGCCGCTGGAGCCGCGCTTCCGGCCGACGCGTCGATCCATTATCGCTTTGCACATGCCACGGGCCCCGAGTCGGCGCGGAGCGAAGCCTTGCGGCGGATCGGCGATCTGCTCACGGCCAATCTCGAACGGGTCGAGCGACCCTTTTCGTATCGCGCGACCGGCGGCGACGATGACCAGATGCCGTGGATCGAACTCGAAGTGGTCGAGCCCCCGGCCATCAGTGAGTTGAGCGCGACACTGCATTATCCTGAGTACACCGGTTGGCCCGCGACACCGTCGGAGCCGCACGTCCGCGCTCTCGTCGGCACCCGCATCGCGCTCGTGGGCAAGTCGACCAAGCCGCTCAAGTCGGTCACGATCGAAATCGAAGGCGGCGGCACACTTCCGGCCGTGATTGCCGACGATAAGCAGAGTTTCACCCTCGCCGCGAACGCCGAGCAGCCGCTGGTCATCACCGCCAGCGGCGCGTATCGCATCGATCTCGAGGACGCCGAGG
>JAEUIL010000117.1 GCA_016794255.1 Planctomycetaceae bacterium
GCGCAGCACCGATCACGGGCGCACTTGGCAGAAGCAACAGATCGTGCACGAGGAAGGGGGCGATGCCGTCATCACGATCGGCAATCCCACGGCAGTCGTCGATCAATCAACCGGTCGCGTTTGGTTGGCGATGAATCGCAAGAATGGTTCGGTGCTCATCACTTACAGCGATGACGACGGCGTTACGTGGTCGGCGGTCAAAGACATTACGTCGCAAGCCTCGCGATCGAACTGGGGTTGGTATGCATTGGGTCCCGGCGTCGGCATTCAGATTGAGCATGGTCCGCATCGCGGTCGCTTGGTGTTACCAGCCAATCATCGCGAGACGAAAGACCGCAGCGGTCCCAGCACATCGCACATCGTCTACAGCGACGATCACGGACAAACTTGGCACCTGGGCGGCAATGTCGGTTTGCACACGAATGAGTGCCAACTCGTCGAAACCCGCGTCGGCAACGATTCGGAGTTGCTCATCAACATGCGCAACCATTGGGCCCGCTCGGGCATGAAGCCCGAATTGGCCGGGCGTCGCCTGGTGAGTCGCAGCCGCGACGGCGGCCTTACTTGGAGCGAGCCGGTGCGCGACGAGCAACTGAGTGAGCCGACCTGCCAAGCGAGTCTGATTCGCTTCGCCTGGCCCGGCGAGAATCGGCAGAGCGTGTTGCTGTTTGCCAACCCCGGACACTCGACCAAGCGAGCCCAAACCACCGTGCGGGCGAGTTTCGACGAAGGGCATACGTGGCCCGTGAGTCGGCTGATCGATCCAGGGTCGTCAGGCTACACGTGTCTGACACGGCTGGCCGATGGTCGGGTGGGGCTCATCTACGAGCGCGACGGCTACAAGCGGCTGTCGTTCGTGGCGTTGGGGCTCGACTCGCTCAAGGGGAAATGAGTTTCGCCGGCTGAGCCAATTATAGCGGTTCTCACGATCCTAGCGCTGTGCAGGAACGCGTCGCGCTGCGCTGACGAGCGCGATTTGCTGTGCGACCCCTACGGAAATGTCCCGCCGCATCGCAGTCGCAAAAACACTACGTAGAATACGATAGTGGCATTGCAATCACGTCAGTCGACGCGACGAGACAAACCTAATGGCCCTTACCGCGTGGCAAAAGTGGCTCGACCGCGCGTTCGGCATTGATCTGCGGGCGCTGGCGACCTTTCGTATCGGCGTCGGGCTGTTGCTGCTGTACGACTTGATTGACCGCGCTCGCTTTCTGGAAGCCCATTACACCGACTTCGGCGCGTTGCCACGAGTCGATTTGGTGGGCAATCTTTGGCATCCCGCGTATTGGTCGTTGCATGTCTTGAGTGGCGATTCTGTGTGGCAGGCAGTCTTGTTCGTCCTGGCGGGCGTAGCTGCGATTGTGCTCACGATCGGTTGGCACACGCGAATCGCTGGCTGGGTCAGTTGGTTGCTGTTGCTGTCATTGCACGCGCGCAATCCGATATTGCTGCAAGGTGGCGACGTACTGCTGCGCGTGCTCATGTTTTGGGCTTTGTGGCTGCCTTGGGGAGCGGTTGCCTCGCTTGACGCCCGCCGAGTTCCGCAGCGTGCGCCGCAACGAGTCGTGTCGGTCGCCAGCTTTGCGCTACTATGGCAATTGGCGTTGATGTACATTTTCTCGGGCTTCATGAAGTCGGGGCCTGCCTGGGTGAGCGAGGGCTCGGCGGTCTTTTATGCCTTAAGCATTGACGCGATGCGTACCGCCTGGGGCGAGCGTCTGCTGGCGCATCGTGACTGGTGCCAGGCGATGACGTTCGCAGCCTTATATCTCGAACGGTTCGGACCGTTGTTGGCGTTCGTGCCGTGGCGCACGAACCTGTGGCGCTGGGTAACCGTTATTGCGTTCTGGGGCTTGCATCTGGGGCTGATCGCCACGATGCGCATCGGCCACTTTCCGTATTTATGCATCTTGGCGTGGGTGCTGTATTTGCCGAGTTCCTGTTGGGACGTGCTATCGCGAATCGCGGTTGGTTGGAACCGGCATGGGCAGGTGCCCTGCACGAGCGACGAGCGGCCACCGGTCGACAACCGTCTCGGGTGGACGAACCGCGTTCTGAATCACGCACTTGTTTGGCTCTTCGTTCTAGTCGGGATTTGGAATGTGCGCATCGTGTGGCCCGGCCTGAAGTCGCTTGAACGACTAAAGCCGCTGGATCCGGTCCTGATTGTGCCGCGGTTGGATCAAAGCTGGGGGATGTTCGCTCCGTACACGTTGACCGAAGATGGCTGGTGGGTCATGGTCGGCACGCTCGATGATGGCCGGCAGGTCAACCTGTGGAATCCCGCCGAGCCGGTGAGCGACGACAAGCCCGACTTACGTGCTGCATACGTTGACGAGCGGTGGCGCAAGTATTTCATGAATCTGTGGCAGCTCGAGTTCAGCGCCGCACGGGAGCCGTTTTCCGAATGGCTCGTGCGACGTTGGAATCGCGATCAGGCAGCCGCCGCCGGCAGCGAATGTCATCACGTTGAGATGTATTTCTGGATCGAACGCACGGCGCTCGGCGAGCCCGATCCGTGGGAGAAACTGCTCGTGCTCAAACAGGACGTGCCGGAAAAGCCGATCCCCGCAAGTTCACCCGATTGATGCAGCTACGCCGGAAGCAACAGGCGCCCAGTCGACTTACATCTTGAAGTGGAACGTCTGCTGGAACCACCGCCAGACGCGCCCCCAGGCCGACTCCCAAGGGACGTGAATCCGCGCCCGTCCGCGGAGACCAATCCGCAACAGATGGTCGGGGTCTTCGAGTGGAAACACACGCACCTGATACGACGGGGCCAGCGGACGTTCGACGCCCGTCTCGTCCTGTTTCGTCGCCAACTCGCCGCCGGCGCGGTTCGAGATATGCGTTGGCGCGACTTTCAACGGCGTATTGGCAATCTCTTGCACCTCGCCGGTCCAGATGCGAGCGGGCAACTGATCGAGCTGAATCTCAACCTTTTGCTTGAGTTTGATGAGCGCGATATCGGCCTGATCGACGACGATCTGCGCCTCCATTTGGGCCGGGTCGCCGATCTTGCAAAACAGCGTGCTTTCGCTCATCAACGCCCCGATGTTCCGTGGCGTAAACGGAGTGCCACTCCACGCGGGCAACTCGCCATCGCGCGGCTTGCGGTTGGGAATCTCGGGCGGCGGCAGAATCGTGCCCGCGGTCGGAGCCCGAAGCACCAAATGTTCGGTATCTTTGCGCTTGGTGCGAATCATCTGCTCGGTCATTTCCAGCGACTTGCGCACTTCGCCCAAACGGCTTTCAGCGTCGCGATCGTTGTTCGTCGCCAGCGACCGCAGACTGGTCTCGCGCACTTTCAACTCGTCGAGCTTCGACTGCAACGTGAGCAGCTCCATATCGACATCGATGTTTTTCAAGCTGGCGATCGGGTCGCCAACTTTGACCTTTTGACCGGGCTTGAGATACACCTGATCGAGCACACCGGGTACCTCGACGAACACCGGCTTGGCTTCGTACGGGACGAGCTCAAACGTGGCATGCACGCGATGCGGCAGCGGAATGTAGACAAACGCCAGTATCACTGCCGCCACGACCGCCAGCGACGGATACAAGTGAGCTTTCTTGACCATGTCGGTTCTCCCCGGTGTCCAGAAGAACTTAGTGAGTTTCCACAGTGGCATGCCAAACATGCCCCATAATGACATCAGGCCCAGGAATCGGCCGACGACTTCAAGGCGATACGGTTTGAACGCGGCATTCATGAACAACAGAATCGACAGCACAACCAACCAGCGATAGGCGAACGACGACACCGCGTACAGACCAAAGAGAAAGCGGTTCTGCCGCGGCAAGAACGGGTCGTCCTGCATCTCGAAGCCAAAGCAGAGCCAGCCCATGAACCGGCTCAGCACCGCGTTCGACTTCTGGCCCATGTTCGGAATTTCGAGAATGTCGGCCAGGATGTAGTAGCCGTCATATCGCAGTAGCGGATTGCCGTTGAAGACCACGGTGCTCACCGAACAGATGAACATCGTCGAGAGGCAGAGATTGTGCAGCAACCCGGGCTGAGTGTACCACCAGATCCACGTACAGACCGAGGCCATAAAGAGCTCGACGTACATGCCCCCCAAGCCAATAAACGTGCGATGCCATTTGTTGGGCAGCATCCACGAGTCGGACACGTTGCAATAGAGAGCCGGCGTCAGCACGAGCAGCATCATGCCCATCTCGTGGCAATCGCCGCCGAAATGCTTGCACGTCAGGCCGTGGCCGAACTCGTGGATAATCTTCGTGACGCCGAGC
>JAEUIL010000120.1 GCA_016794255.1 Planctomycetaceae bacterium
CAATTACCGCAGCCCCGGAGGTGCCGTCAGTCTCCCGGCTGTTACTCAACTTTTTCCAGGCACGATAACGTTGGCAGCGGATTCGAGAACGAATGACGCCTACTTGCCCGTCTTTATGAATTCGTCTCGCGAGATCACGCCGTCCTGGTTCTTGTCGAGATTCTTGAAGCGCGCCTTCGCTGCGGCTTGGTCTCCCTTTTGCGCCGCCAAATACTCGTCCAGCGAGAGCTTGGCTTTGCCAGGATAGAGCCGATCGAATCGTTGCTCGCGGGTCTCGTCGGTCGTCGTTGAGGCTTTCGCGGGTTGCGGCTGAGACGCTGGCTCAGCGACCTGCGGACTCGGAGCGTCGGAGCCGACCGGCGGAAGATAGTTCTTCAGCGAGGCGAGCAATGCGGCATGCTCGGGTTTGTCGGCCAGATTCACGGTCTCGGCCGGATCATTCAGATCGTCATAGAGTTCCGTGTAGCCGATCTCAGCGCCATTGCGTTTGCGCCAGAACGTGCCACGCCAGCGCTCCGTGCGCACGCTGTAGCCCATCAACGCGCCCCCATGTTCTTTCGACGAGCGATGGTACTGAGAGATCGCCGGCTTCTGCATCGCCGCATTGGGGTCATCGAGATAGCGTTTCAAGCTCATGCCTGCGAGTCCGGCGGGCTGCGTGAGTCCGCACAGGTCGACTAACGTGGGATAGACATCGACAAACTCGACCGGCGCAGCACACTTGCCGCCACGTGCCGATCCGCGCGGCGGACAGATCAATAACGGCGCACGTGCCGCGACTTCAAAATTGGTGTGCTTGTGCCACAGGCCATGATCGCCGAGTTGCCATCCATGATCGCCCCAGAGCACCACGATGGTGTTTTCCGCCAACCCCTCTTCATCCAACGCCGCGAGTAATCGACCGACTTGGGCGTCCATGTAGCTAATGCAGGCGTGATAGCCATGGCGGAGTTGCTTGGCGTACTCGGCCGGGATCGGGTTCTCCTTGGGGACACCGACGTAGGAGTGGAGTTCGCTGTTGTTATGGCCGACGAAATCGGCGGTTCCTTGCGGTAGCTTGTCGGTAGCGGGCAACGGGATCGCCGCGGGGTCATGCAGGTCCCAATACTTCTTGGGCGCGACGAACGGGAGATGCGGCTTGACGAATCCGACAGCTAGAAAGAACGGTTGCTCTTTGTGTTTCAGTTTGCGAATGCGGGCGACGGCCTCGGCGGCGGTGGCACCATCGGGGAGTTCGTCGTCCTGTTTCGGGCTGACTTCAAAGGCAGGACCTTTGGGGCCCTTCTTCGTCGAGTTCTTTCCCTCGGCGCGAGCAATCGGCTGAGTATACTCTCGTTCGACGCCTGCGAAGCTTGTCGTGGTGCGTTTCGTCCAATCGACCGGATCCACGCGGACCATTTGTCCGCTGGCGTACCACCGCGGCTCGCTCCACGACAGCCCGTCTTCAAAGCCGTGATGTTCGATCTTGCCCAAACCTACGGTGTGATACCCGTTGGTACGAAAGAACTGCGGAAGCGTCACGCAGGTTGGCTGAGCGACGCGAAAATGCGTGTCGAGATCCCAGACTTTGGTCGCGTCTGGCCGCAAACCGGTCAGAATCGACGATCGCGAGGGACTGCACACCGCCTGCTGACAATAGGCACGTTCAAATACGACGCCGCGAGCGGCCAGTCGATCGATGTGCGGGGACTGAGCGTGAGTTACACCGTAACATCCGAGATCAGGTCGCAGATCATCGACCGCGATGAACAGAACATTACAATGCTTCTCGGCGTACACCGGCAATGCGAATGCTGCGAGGAAGAAAAGGACAAGATTAGGCACGAAGTAACGTTTCATCGCGTCACACACATCCCGAGAAAGGATCCTCTAGCAGTACAATTCCGTGAATAGCCGATTGTGCCAATTACCCATGAGGTGCGTGTCGCCGTAAGCGACCACGAACTTCACCGCCGGCAACGAGTCTCGTCCAGTTCCTCCGTTTAGTCAAATCAGTCGCTGGTAGCGTCGTGGCCGAACTACTTGCTACCCCCGTGCATTGAAGGCGCTGAGAATGGCGGAGTACCCATGGGGCGGCTCATCGCGAAACAATTCAGCATCCAAGCTGGTAGTTCGAGAAGGTTTCTCCTCTTATACTCTTTAGATCGGCACTGGCCCCACGATGCTCCGCCAAACGCTACCAGGCGATCTTGAGATTGCCACATCATCGGAGCAGTAACTTGACGCAGGGAGGTCACTTGATACTCTGCAGCTTGAACCGCTTTGCCTCAATCTTCCGCCGAAACGACTGGCGTGTCCGCAAAAATCTGAATTATCTCTTCACCTGGATCGCGACCATGCAGCTCTCGGCCGGGATTCGTTTTTGGTGTTACTGGGCGCGAATAGTCAGTTGGCTGCTGTGCCTGACGCTTGCCACGCCTGCGCTTACGTGGGGACAAGAGTTTTACGACGCGGCACCGATTCGCTATCGGGACTCGACACCCGCGAACTGCATTTCGCGGTTGCAAGCTGAGCTCGATCTTGGCACCCGGCGGCTAACCTATCACCCCGAGCACGGGTATCTGCCGGCAGTCTTGCGAGCGTTGCGAGTGCCGATCGAATCGCAGACACTCGTCTTTTCAAAAACCAGCTTGCAGGTGCGCTACATCAATGTTCAATCGCCGCGCGCTATCTACTTCAATGACGACGTTTACGTGGGCTACTGTCGTTCGGGCGAGGTCATGGAGATTTCGGCAGTCGATCCTCAGCTGGGCACCGTGTTCTACACGCTCGATCAAGTTCAGATTGATAAGCCCCGTTTCGAGCGACGGATTGACAACTGCGTGATGTGCCACAGCACCTCGTCGACAGGCAATGTTCCGGGCCACTTGGTTCGCTCGCTATACATCGATGCCGACGGTCAGCCGATGGTTTCCGCGGGCGGTCGCACGGTCGATCACACCATGCCGCTGGAGCAACGCTGGGGCGGCTGGTATGTGACGGGCAAACACGGCACACAGAAGCATCTCGGCAATCTGGTGATTCGTACTCGTGAGGTTCCCCAACCGCTCGACAACAGTCTCGGGCACAATGTGACCGACTTAAGCGACCGCCTCCGCGTGGATCGCTATTTGACGCCGCACAGCGATCTGGTGGCGCTGATGGTGCTGGAGCATCAGACATTTGTTCACAATCGGCTCACACGTACGAACTTTACCGCGCGGCAGATTTTGGCCGAGCGCGCGGCGTTTGAGCGACTCAAGGAACCATTTTCACCC
>JAEUIL010000122.1 GCA_016794255.1 Planctomycetaceae bacterium
TTCGCCAAGGATTCATCGTTTTCCACGTTTGCCGCCACTTTCGAATTGTCTGACGATCGAAGAGTCTTGTTTCCGGCGCGTCGGACCCGTCGCGCGGCCTCCTGCGCTTCAGGACCTTCCAATACCTCTCGTTTGACGACTTCCATTTCCAAGACTTTGGTGATTTCTTCCTCGCTGACGTTGACCTCCACCACGCGTCGCAACTCGCGTCGGATCACACTAATAACGGATTCATTGTTCAGTAATAGCGATGCGACGAGGAATCGACTTGTTGCGTCCTGTCGATCTTTGAGGTCGGTATGTGCTCCCTTTTTGAAACCTTCTTTGGTGAAGATATAAAGCAAGTCCAGATCGGATTCATCCTTGAGCCCGATCGTAGTCAAATCCAATGTAACGATTAGACGACTATCGATGGGCTTGGCGAAGATGACGTGATGCAACTGCCACGTCGCCGCATTGGTAAGAATTACCCATTCAATGCCCTGGTTACTGGCGTAATCGACGGCCTGTTTGAGGTGCCGGTCATTTAGAGCCAATCCGATCGCTTTGACCTCGATCAGCACGCAGATCTTGCTGTCGAGCTTTATCGCTAGATCGCAATAAGTTCCTCGAATAGCTAACTCGCCAGTCAACTCGGTGTACTTGTCGTACCCAAATACATCGGCGAGGACATCTTTGACTAAAGTTACCGTGTCCGCTTCGGAGACATCCCGGTCTCTTTGCTGAACGATGATCGGTACCATCCGCTTGAGACTGCTTACCACCCGGTCCTTTACACGTGCGGGAATACCCATCATTGCCCTCAATACATTCTGGAATGTGAATTTCTCCAGAAGTATCACACGACAAATGGGCGTTTGCAAGTCAGTTGACTTAAAGTCCGATCGTTAATGAAGGTAATACCCAGGGCGATTGCACGCTAAGTCACGGTCCTAGCAACACTTGCTCCAGGTATGCTTCGTTCCAAGCGGCGATCAGACGTTTGTTCTTGATGCCGACTTTGCGGGTGGACTCGTTTTTCAATAGGCTCAAGGCGGTGCGGCGGAGCGTGCTGAAGTTCACGTCGCCGTGGTTCTTGCGGATGCGACACTGGTCCTCTTGGAACGTCACGTCCAATTGCCAATGCAATTGATTCTCGATCCCCCAGTGCCCGCGCACCGCCTCGGCAAATCTCCTTGCCGAAGGATACGTGCTGAGAATGTAATAACGCACTTCGCACTCGCTCTGGTCCCCGCGTTGCGTATGGCTGATGGCGGCCCCGATCGCTTTGATCTGGGCCCAGCGTTCACGGTCCGGCTGGTCATCGGGCACGGGACAAAGGTAATAGCAGCGATGCATTTGGCGGCCATGCTCTTGCTCGTTCGTGTCATGGCGACGCACCGGCACGTTCGCAAAATCATCCTCCAAGTGATCGTCGAAGAATTTCTGGATGCCCGCGCGCAACGTCGGCTGATTGTCCTTCACCGCCAGACAGTAATCCGCTCCGCCTGCCACGATCGCGCGGGCCATCTCAACTTGGCAGCCCATCGCGTCGATGGTCACCAAAGCGCCCGAGATCTCCAGCATTTCCAGCAGTTTCGGAATCGCCGTGATCTCGTTGCTCTTGCGGTCCACCACCACCTGCCCCAGGCTGATGTGATTCGCCGTGGCCCAAGCGCTGACCATGTGGATCGCCGCCTTGCTGCTGGCTGTGTCGTAACTGCGACGCAATGTCTTGCCATCAATGGCGATAATCTGGCCAGCGCTGACATCGTGCAGCGACGTGATCCAGCTCAGCACACACTTCTCAAACTCGGCCGGCTTGAGGGCCCCCAGAATCGCGTTGAAGCGATCATGCGAAGGGATGCCGCTGCTCAAATCGAGAAATCTGCCCAGCCACTCGCGCCGGTTATTCGCAAACTCGGTGATCGCCACAAAGTCGTCCGCGCCGCAGACGACCGCACAGACCGCGATCACCACGATGTTCATCAACGGGTAACGGACCTCGCCGCGTCGTGGGTCGGTGAGTTCATGAAAGTGGTCGAGCAAGCGCGTCGAGTTTGTCATCATATCGGGCCTCCTTGCCAAGCGCGTGTCTACCCGCCGCGGAATCATACCGCTTCGGAATCGCAATCGTCTAAATACGGCAGATTACCTATCGTGGCGCAATGGCCGTGGCTACTCACGGCGACCCGGGACAGCCGTAAAAACGTGCAAACTTACTCCCCTGAGGCGCGTTGCCGGATCTATCTGTTCGCCTGCCTGACGGGGCTTCGCAAACAAGAAATGGCCAGCCTGACGGCGAGCAGCTTTCGGCTCGACGATTCGCCGCCGACGGTCACCGTCGCGGCGGCTATTTCCAAGCATCGTCGCAAAGACGTGCTCCCCTTGCATCCCGAGCTCGTGTCGCAGCTCCGCCAGTGGCTCAAGGGCTTGAAACCGGACGACAGCTCTTTCCGTCGTTAGGCAAAAAGCAGCTATCTGTGACGATCCAGAAGGATTTGAAACGAGCAGGAATCCGTATCAAACGGCCGAGGGTATCGCCGATTTCCACGCCGCCGGCCGGCATACCTACATCACGCAGCTGCTCCGTTCCGGGGCGACGTTACCGGAGGCTAGTGCGGTTTCATTTTTGGTCTAGCGGTAGCCGCAGTGCCGGAAGTAGTTGCGGCACTCGTGTTCGTTGAACTCGGCCAGCAGACGCCCGCAAAGGTCCCAGAGCTTGTCGACGGTACGCTCAGCACCGTTGCGCAATAACTTTTTGAACTTCGCAAAGGCCTACTCGATCGGGTTCAGGTCAGGCGAGTACGGCGGCAAGTAGCGCAGTTCCGCGCCGACACCTTCGATCGCTTCGCGCACGCCTGCGACTTTGTGGCTTGAGAGATTATCCATCACGACAATATCGCCCGGTCGCAGCGCAGGGACCAAGTGCTGCTTGACCCAGCCGAGAAACAGTTCACCGTTGATGGCTCCATCCACCGTCAGCGGCGCGATGAATCCATCGACGCGCAGCGCGCCAAGAAACGTCGTCGTTTGCCAACGACCGCTCGGCACCTTTTCGATCAGTCGAGTGCCGATCGGCGAACGGCCATCGGTGCGCGTCATGCAGGTCTTGGCCCAGGTTTCATCGATAAAAACAGCCTTCTCCGGCGGAATGTGCGGTTGCTCACGGCGCCACGCTTCGCGCTCGGCCGCCACGTCGGGACGCGTTTGCTCGCTGGCGATCAGCGTCTTTCTTTTCGCGTCAGTCCCAGCGCGCGACACGCGTGCAGATTGTCGCCAGGCACACTTCTTCATTGCGTTCCGCTTTGAGATCAGCCTGCAACTCGCGCAGATACGCGTCCGGTCGCGCGTCGACCTTCGCTTTCAACCAGTCGGCCCACGCCTTCCACTGGGGTGCCCGCGGTGCTGCCGTCTGGGACGCTACTTGGCCGGTCTCGCGACGCTGCTGCTTCGCGCGCCGCACCCACGACTCAGAAACCTTAAAACGAACGGCCACCACTCGCGTCCCTTCGCCGGTATCACACGCCGCGAGCACTTGAGCGCGAACTTCCACCGAAATCGGTTCCATCAGAGCACCTCCTTGAGACGCCCTAAGCTGCCGAGTTTGCGCAGAGGGCGCTAGACGGAAAATGAAAACGCACTAAGAAGGTGTTTGTGAACCGCTAGCATCGCCTATTGGACTGGTTGGATAGTATTTGGGCGGGGCCCAACCAGGGAGGACTTGGCGATGCCGCTTACCATCCGACCGGCGTATGATAGTGATCTGACTGATGAGCAGTGGCTGTTGATTCGACCGCTGTTGCCACGGCATCCTCCGCGTGGCGCCGACCCAACGGTGTCGCGCCGTCAAATCGTCAATGCTGTCTTTTACGTGAACAAACACGGCTGTTCTTGGCGGGGGTTGCCTCACGACTTTCCCAAGTGGCAAACGGTTTATGGCTACTTTCGGCAGTGCGTCAAAACGGGAGTCTGGGAACGGATCCACGACGAACTTCGCCGCGCGGTTCGCGTGGCGGAAGGAAAACAACCGGAGCCCACGGCCGCGATCATCGATAGTCAATCGGTGAAGACGACCGAAAAAGGGGGATACATGGATACGATGCCGGCAAGAAAATCAACGGCCGCAAACGCCACATTTTGGTCGATACTTTAGGCTTGTTGTTGGCGGTTGTGGTCCATTCGGCAGCGATTCAAGATCGCGACGGAGCCAAGCTGGTATTCTTCAAAGCGGCCGCGTTGTTCCCAACGATCACGTTGGTTTGGGCCGACGGTGGCTACGCCGGAAAGCTCGTCGAGTGGTTACAACGGTGGTGTGGTTGGGTTCTGGAAATCGTTCGTAAGCTCGAGGGCCAAGTTGGCTTTCAAGTGTTACCCAAGCGGTGGTTGGTCGAACGCACATTCGCCTGGCTGGGCCACAGTCGACGGCTCAGCAAAGACTACGAGGAACTCGTCGAGAATAGCGAAGCCATGATTCAGATCGCCATGATCCGCCTCATGCTGCAACGCCTCGGCCAACCCCCCAGGCCGAAACAGCGACAATAGCGTTTAACAAACACCTTCTAAGGAACTGGCTCGGCACACCGATGTCCGCATGACGATGCGGTATACGCACATTGGCATCGGCGACCAGCTCGTGCAGTTGGAAACTTGCCGATGCCCAGTTCCAGCCCCACGGCACCGGCCAGTCCTGAGTCCCATCAAGAACCCTCGCTGCAAATGCGCTGCATTTCGGGCGGCGCTGAGGGGCATTCGATGGCGTCGCATGGCACAGAGTTCCCAAACGACGAACGCCTGAACCCACGTGACACCATGAGTTTAGGCGTCAAATGTCATCGCCGGTCGTCAGCCGTCAACTTGGACTCCACGGGCAAGATGCCCGAATCGGATTCTACTACAAGCGATGCTAGCGTCTATTGTGGCGATTGTTGTCAAGGTTACCGCGCTGCACGGGCGCTGCAAATATCGAGCACTAATCGTCTCGACCTGGCGTCGATCGACGCAGATCTACAACCTGTCATCGAGTCTTGGAAACACCTTCCTGCGGAAGCTCGCCATGCGATCCTGAAAATTTGCCGTCCACACGGCAGCGTGTGATGACTTCGGGTTATAGAACGGTTATCGAACGTACTTCCGATTCTTTTCGAGCGAGGATAAAGTCGTTAGTCGCCATCGCGTAAGCACTTGCGACTTGATCGTTGAACACAATAACCCGGGGCGATTATGAATTCTTGTAGCGC
>JAEUIL010000131.1 GCA_016794255.1 Planctomycetaceae bacterium
ATTACACTTGGGAAGTCGGTGAGACGCAGGGGACGAACAACTTCGGACCATTCCGCGTGACGTATCTCATCGGCAGACCATCGGCAGCAGGAGGATCATCATGAGCCAAACCATTCCGGTCGCAGCACCATCGACCGTCCCGAGCGCCGAGCGTTATCTAAGCGGCGACGACATCCTGAACAATGCCCGCGGCTTAGTGAACTGGCTGCGAGCACGATCCGAAGCGATCGAGTCCGCGCGGCGGCTGCCGGCCGACGTGGTGCAAAAGCTGCGTGAGGCCGGCGTCTTTCGCATGAACATGCCGCGCTCGTGGGGTGGTCCCGAGATGACGCCGATGCAACAGATCGAAGTGATTGAAGAGATATCGCGCGGCGATGCGTCCGCCGGTTGGTGTACGATGATCGGCGCCGACTCGGGCATCTACTCGGCTTATCTCGACGAGTCGGTCGCGCGTCAGATGTATCCGCGGCTCGACATGATCCAAGGTGGTTGGGTCTATCCCGTCGGCCAAGCTCATCGCGTGAACGGCGGTTATGAGGTGACCGGCACTTGGATGTTCGGCAGCGGCTCGAATCATTGCGACTGGCTCGCGGGTGGCTGCGTGGTCTATCAAGGCGACAAGCCCGCCCCGGGAGCGAATGGCTCGCCCGAGTGGCGGATCGTGATCGCGAAGCCGAGCGAGTACGAAATTCTTGACACGTGGTACACGACGGGCCTGTGTGGAACGGGGAGCAACGACTATCGCTGCACGCGGTTGTTCGTACCCGAGGAACGGACGTTCACGTTTGTCGAACCGGCCAAGCGATCGGGCACCTTGTGGCGACGGCCCGATACGTTTCTACGCAAGATGGCCGCCATTCCGCTGGGCGTGGCTCGTGACGCGCTCGACACGGCCACGCGCATCGCCGGTCAAAAGGTGGAAATGCCCGAGGGGCGACGGCTGCGCGACTTGGCCCGTGTGCAAGCGGCGATCGCCGAGGCCGAGGGGATTTATGGAGCGGCGCGGAGCTATGTGTTCAGCTCATTGGAGCGGCAGTGGAACAAGCTGGAACGGAATGAAGAGCTGACCAAACGCGATCGGGCCGATGTGTGGTTGGCGCGGACGAATGCGTTTCAGTCGGCGCGGCGCGTCGTCGAGATGATGTTCGATCTCGTGGGTGGCTCGGCGGTGTACAGTCGCAAGAGCCCGCTGGATCGGAACCTCCGCGATGTGCAGACGATGTGCCAGCATATTTGCGGACAGATGAAGCCGCTCGAAGGCGTGGGCGGGATGCTGCTTGACTCGCCGTTGGCAAGGCCGCATCCGTTGATGTAAAGCAGCCGAACTCACCAGAGTTCGGTTGGTGGCCTAATTCAAACGACTCCCGAATTCTGGCCAATTCGGCTACACCAAACAACTCTGCACTGACCGGGACTATTCGGCCTGTTGCCAACTAGCGGGCAGATTCGACTTGGTGGCGCGGATGATCTCGATGATTGCCGTGCGATCGGCGGCCGTGAGATGGGCAAAATCGCGCGTCGTGTCGCCGCCCGCTAGAACTTGCCACAGACGGTTGTAGACGTACTCCAGCATCTCGCGGGGCAGGGCATCGAACGAAGGCGTGTAGATCAAGTAACTGCACGGATACTTGAACATCCGCCGCGACAGATCGAACTCTCGCAACGATCGCCCTCGTTTGTCGAACGGCCCACGCTTGGCAAACTCGGCAGCAAACGTCGAGGTTCCCTTCACCGGCTGCGTCAACTCGGCTTCTTCACTAAAGAGCAGGTATTTGACCAAGGCGTCGCCCGCGCTGCGAATGCGCACCGAGGTGCTATTCCAACGATGGTCGGGAGCTTCTTTCAATTCGCGATTGAGCATCGCTTCCTGATGCAGCGCGAGACGCGTCTCGATGCTCGCGCGGGCCAGCAAGTTGTGCCCTTGAGCTTGATGTTCCAGCACCATCAGCGCGACCAAATCGCTGTGAGCCGACAGATACGGCGTCGTCTTCACGAGGCCGGTCAAGCTCGTGACGTTGAGTCCCTCGGTCTGCGCGATTGGCTCACGCACCTCGGGCTGCCGGAAGATGAGATTGCCCATGTGTGTCTGTTCGCCGTGAGTACCGGTCACGTACCAGCCACCCCAGCGGTTTTTGAGCGGGCTGGTGTGATCGATCCGGTAACTGCCCGACGACAGAATCGGTTGTCCGCCGCGATCAGGAAACACCGAACGGACCAAGTGCCCCGGCACGCCCTCGGTGCTCGATGAGCCATGACACAATAGACAGTTGTCGGTCTGCCGCAGGAACGTTGGCGTGGCGCGATTGTATTGATCGACCGAGTAGAAGACCGTCCCCAGTTGCGGATCCGCGACGGAGAGCTCGAGCACATCGCCATCTTGGCAGAAGCCGACATAAGACTCGTCATTGAAGTAGACGGCTCGCGGCGTTTCAGGCGCGATCTTGTGCCGCTGCAAGCTGGTCTTGGAATAGACAAACACTTGCGACGAAATTGGCACCTCAAGCGCACTCAACAGCGAACGGAGATAGCCGACTTTGTCGTCGTAGGTGAACTTGACGTCGCCTTGGGCAAGCTTAGCTTCGAGACGCGACACCGGGTTGTCGGGCGTCGCTTTGCTGTAATTGATCGGTGGTTTTTCGAACTCGTCAGCCAGGACGGAATGGGTGACGGAGCAGAGCCCAAGTGCCGCGACAACGGCCCAAACGGGCGAGGCGAGGCGTTTCATGATCGTACCGAGCGGTCGCTCGGCTCCTGCTTGAGGTGGGAATCGCAGGGAGGCGGGTGGCGGTCTCTACTGAGATTATCGACCCGCGATCACGAATTCAAGACCTTTGTGTCCAGATTTCAGCGGCCGTGACAGAATCGCTTGATATATATGGACTTGCGATCCACGCCGGATAATGCCCGCGACGGGCTACCGCCCCTTTTGCATCTGACGGACCATTTCCGGAACGCTCAGCACCAAGGCCAAGCGACCACCGCCGAGTTGGGCGACGCCGGTGACGTTGTCTTCGTGGGCGACATGGTCCGGAATCTGACTGACGACCACTTGGCGATGCCCCACGATGTGGTCGACCAGCAGGCAGAGCCGCCCTTCTTTGCTGCTCACCACCACGGCGGGCCACGGTTCTGTCGCCGAGGTCGTACGCGGCGGCAGCTTGAGAATTTGCGACAGCGGCACGGCCGTGATTGTCTTGTCACGCACCGTGGCGACCTTGACCCCCTGCACGCTGTGCAGTGCGTGCGGCGCGAGCTCAACGATCTCTTCGAGGTGCTCGAACGGCAGCACGAACTGTTGTCCGCTCTGCTGCAACATCAAGCCATCGATGACGACGATGGTCTTCCGCACCGGAATGACCAGCGTAAAGGTCGAGCCAACGTTCGGCGTCGATTGCACGAGAATCTTGCCGCCGTACTCCTGAATCTTGGTCCGCACAACGTCCATGCCGACACCGCGACCCGAGACTTCGCTCAACTTCTCGGCGGTCGACAAGCCGGCGGCGAAGATCAGCTCGACCGCCTGTTCGTGCGGCATGGCGTCGGCCTGGGCCTGGGTTATGATCCCGCGCTCGACGGCCTTCTTCTTAACTTTGTCCGCCTGAATACCGCGACCATCGTCGCGAATCGTGATGCGGATGTCGTTGCGATTCGCCTCGGCGTGCAGCCACAGATTGCCCACTTCGCTGACGCCGCGAGCAACTCGGTCCTCCGGCAATTCGATGCCGTGGTCGACCACGTTGCGAATCATGTGCGTCAACGGCGCGTCGAGATCCTCGACGAGCGACTTTTCGATCTCAACCTCTTCACCGCTGAGATGCACGTCGATCTTCTTGCCGAGTTGCGACCCGAGCGAACGGGCCATCTTCGGAAACTTGCTGAACAATCCGGCGATCGAGACGCGGCGCAGGGCCACCACGCCTTGCTGCAATTGGGTCGATTGATCGGACAAAGCGCGGTTGATCTGCCGCATCTCTTCGACCAGATCGGTCAGTTGATTCGTGGCGCGCAGACGGCTTTGCAAATCTTTGAGCAGCTCGCCGGTAATGAACAAGCTCGAGACTTGATTCAGGAACTCGTCGAGTTTGTCTTCACGCACGCGGACGTATTTCGCCTTATTGGCGTGGCCGTTGTCGTTCGCCGCGGACTCGGTGTTCGCACTTTCGGTTGGCTTCGCTTCGCTCTTGGCAGCGCCGTTCGAGTTGGTCGTTTGCTCGAGTTGTGCGAGTTCTTTCCACATGCCGTCCCAAACAATCGAGACGGTCATCGCATCGAGCGTGAGCGGGCTGTTGACGAGCAATTGCAGATCAGCCCGGGCTTTGTCGAGCATCGCGGCCAGCGACGATTCGCCCTGCTCGTTGGCCCACGCCGAGAGCGATTGGGCGGCGTCCAGGAACGCCACGCTCAACGCCTTGTCGTAGCCTTGCTGTTCGGTGGTGATGAACAGATCGAGCAACGGCTTTACTCGCGCGGCGATGTCCTCACCGTGACACATGAGCGCGACGCTGGCGAAGCTCTGCGGTGTCCGCGATTTCACCGCCGGAGCGTCGCTCGCTTCAGTCTGCTCGACATGCGGCAACACGAGATCGCGTAGCTTGTCGGCCCATTGATTCAGGCCTGGCGCGGCTTCACGCCCCATGGCGTCGGCAAGTTCGAGCAGCTCGTCGAGCAACGCCGATTCGTCCGCGGTCGACGGCGTGCCCTCGCTGAGTTTTTCGATCCGCGTCAGCAGTTCTTGCTCGGCCGAGCTCAGTTCTTGCGCCGAAGCGCCGTCGCCCGCCGCCGTCAGCATGGCGTCGAGCACGTCGAACCCATCGACAATGGCGCGTTGCAGATCGGCGGTCAACAGCAGCTTGCCCTTGCGCAGTTCGTCGAGCGTGTTCTCGAGCGAGTGGGCGAACAGTTTGATCGCTGTCAGACCCAAGAAGCCCGCACAACCCTTCATCGAGTGAATGGCGCGGAACACGGCATTGATCGGGTCGGTCACCTCGGGTTGCAGGCGGTGCAACTCAAGCTGATTCGGCAGATCTTGCAGCGAGAGCTGAGCTTCGTCGACGAACTCGACGATCATCTCTTGCGATTCGGTGTTGGCTGCCATAGGAGCTTCGGGGGAGAACAAATCGGGCTGGTGAAAAGACTCTAGCTCGCCATTTAGCTCGCGCCGACAGGTTCACTGGACAGGCGAGAATTTCGCAGTTGTTGTGACAACCGGTTCATGGTTTCCCACCACCGATCGATTTTGCGGAATGTATCGGTGATCGCGTCCACGAGCGGCTCGATCTTTTCGAGCGGCTTGAAGAAGCACGCCTCGGCCCCGACACGATACGCTTCCATCGCCGACGAAAGCGACACAATGCCCGTGAGCATGATCGCCTGCACGCCACCGTCAGCCTGCTTAATCTGCCGCAACAACTCGATGCCGTTGACCTTGGGCATGTCGATATCGAGCAACACCAAGCGGCAGTTGCGTGTCAGCACCGCGTCGACGGCCACGGTCGGATCGTTGATCGAATGAACCGTGATGCCATGCGGCTTCAAACGATGTGACACCAGGCGCAATAAGGCCGGATCGTCGTCAACGTGGATGAGCGAACGCGGAACGGCATGGTTCATAAAGTGGTCCTGCATTTCAAAAGAATCACCTGCCATTGCACCCTACTGCACAGATTGGTCACCCAATGGCGAAATGTTCGCGGTTATCCGCCGAGATATTTGACCGCCGCGGCTGTCGAATCGTTCTGATCGTTACAAACGGTGCTCGTGACTCGTTGGCTTGGGCAGCGAGAGGTGGTAGCCCTCGTCATCGTCTAATTCGCATCCTAGGGTTGATTAGCAGTGAGCCTCGTGGCTATGCGTTGAGCTT
>JAEUIL010000143.1 GCA_016794255.1 Planctomycetaceae bacterium
CGGCGCGAAGTTCTCGACCGAAGTGCAGCTGCACGTCTCCGAAGATCGCGGCTCGACTTGGAAGTTGTCGTCGCGTGTGGCTCCGGATCAACGCGAGTTCAAGTTCCAAGCGCCGCATGACGGCGAGTACTGGTTCCTGGTGCGCACGCGCGATGCGACCGGACAGTTGCGGCCCGATGGTCCGCCACTGCCGCAGATGCGTGTGTTGGTCGATACTCAACTGCCGCAGTTGAACGTCAAAGCACTGCGCGGCCCGAATGGCGAGTTGAACGTCAAGGTGCGCGCGAGCGACGTGAACCTGCAACTCGAAGGGGCCAAGATCACGTATCAAACCGTCACCGGCGAGTGGCGCAATGTCGCTCTGGAAACGCTGTCGCGCGATCCGGAAGCCAAGCCGGGCGAGAACGTGTTCTGCGGCGAGTCGACGTTTTGGGCCACCGATCTCGCCACCGGCTCGTTGATCCGCAGCGAAGTGCGCGATCAGGCGGGCAATCTGACCGTCGAACAAACCCGAGTCGAACAGACCGCCGTACCGATGCAGGTGAAGAGCGGTGCCGTCTCGCAACCGGTGAGTCCGGCGACGACCGCCGCGGCTCCTGCGACGCAAACGCCGCCGGCTCCCGCCACTACACCAGTGCCCACGACGCAACCCGAGCCCCCGCCGGCAACGGCATCGGCACCGCCACCCGCCGCGCCGCCGGTCACGACTCCGCCGACAGCACCGGCTGTGGCCGCGACACCGCCCGCGACCGAAGTGTTGCCCGCTCCGGCGACGACAGCGCAACCGCTCCCCAATCCTACCGCGACGACCGTCGCCAAACCGGTCTCAACCGGCGGTGCGACCACGTCACCTGCGACAACACCCGCCGCGCCGGCGAACAACACTCCGCCGACGAACGCCGTGCCGCCAGGAGTCGGTGAGCCGCCGCAGATGCCGCCGCAATTTGGTCAAACGCCCTTGGCCGGATCGCCGTTCCCAGGTCAAGCGCCCTTTCCGTCGTTACCGCGACCGAGCGAAACATTGCCCACGACCGGAACGGTGGCCGAATCGCTGCCTGCTCCGCCGCCGATCAACCCGGTGAATACGATTCCCAACTTGTCGCCAGGCACCACGCCCCCGCCGAACACCGCTCCGAACACGCCGCCCGTGACGCCGGTCTCGACCACGTTGCCCGCGAACAATGCTCCCGCGGCGGTCAGCAATCCGGCCTTAACCAACGCCGCGACCGGTTCCAGCGTCACGCCGCCGGGTGTGCAGCCCCGTTGGGTCAACTCGCGGCGATTTGAGATGGAGTACGATATCAGTTCCGCGCCGATCGAAACCGTCGGCAAGGTCGAGTTGTGGCTGACCCGTGACGGCGGCCAGACTTGGGCGCTCAACGGACTCGACGAGGATCGCAAATCACCGCATCGGATCGAAGTGACCGATGACGGCGTGTTTGGCTTCCGCATGGTTGTCGAGACCACGGGTGGTTTACGCAGCGCCGAACCACGTAGCGGCGATATGCCCGACGTCTGGATCGGAGTCGACACGGCGAAACCGAACGTGCAGTTGCTGCCGATCGAGCAAGCCGGTGACGTCCCCGCGGGCCAACTACGCATTCGCTGGCAGGGCGAAGATCTGCATCTCGGTTTGCGACCTGTGACACTGTCGTTTGCCGTCGACCCAGCCGGTCCGTGGTCGTCGATCGCGTCGGGCTTGGATAACTCGGGCCGCTATGATTGGCGGATCGATGCCCGTGTGCCGAGCAAGATTTATCTCCGTGTCGAAGTGCGCGACGAGGCGGGCAACGTGGCGCAAGCGATCAGCGCCGAGCCAGTGTCGCTCGAACATCTACGGCCACGCGGCAAGATTCTGAACGTCCGTCCGGTCTCGGTCGGCAAGCCGAAGTAACGCGGCGGTCTCGGGCTGAGACAATCTCACCACCGTGTACGGCGCCGCACAGTTTCAGGATCGCATTCCGCACAACCGAGTGGGTTTTATATCCACAGATTCGTGGACTCTTCCAACTGCTTCACGAACTCTACTCTAAACGACTACCAGAACTTCGATAGCAATTGGAAGTCGAAGACTTTGGCGATTGGTCCGCTGCTTAGGTTCAGGTTGACCGACAGGGACTCATTCCTGTTGTCGAGCGACCGAATTTGCACACCGGATTGGTGTTCCCATTCGCCATTCCACTGCGCGGCATACCAATGCTGCAAACGGTGCAAGGTTTCCACGATGTGCCGTCCGCCCTCTACTTCCCGATGCAATACAACATCTTGTCCGAGCGGATCAGCAATCGCGAGCCGTCCACCGCGGGACTGCCGTTGAAGATCGTGCGACGATCGTTCAGATCGTTGACCGCCAGTTGCTCGAACTCGGGCTTAGCGGCGAGCACGTACGTCTTGCCGTCGCGCGTGAGGTAATAGAGCTTGCCGTCGGCTAGCACTGCCGAGGCGTAGACTTGGCCGGCCCGTTCGAGCCGCTCTTCGTACACCACTTCGCCGGTTTCGGCCTTGGCACAGTACGCGGTGCCGCGCTGTTCGTGCATCCAGTAAAGGTGACCGTCGAGGAATACCGGCGACGAGACGTTCGAGCCCTTCATGCTCGTCCAGAGCCGGTGCGTGGCGGTCACATCGCCGTCGCCACCGGCACGCACGGCGAGCGCCGCGACACCCGAGCGGCCGCCGAGGCAATACACCACGCCGTCATGCGCCACGACGCTGGGGACCATGTACCAGCCGATGTCGGTCTTGCACGACCACAGCTCTTTGCCGGTGTCGGGATCGAAGGCCAGGACCTTGCCTTGCGTGGCGACGATCAATTCCACGCGGCCCGACTTGGCCGTGACCACCAGCGGCGTGTTCCACGCCTCGCGGATACCACCGGCCCGCCACTTCTCGGCACCGGTCTTGCGATCAAGCGCCACGAGCGACGTGCTCTCAACGCTGGCGTTGATCAACACCAAATCCTTGTACAAAACGGGCGACGCCGACGTGCCCCAGCCGTGTGTCTTGTCGCCCACGTCGGCTTGCCACAGTTGCTTGCCCGCGTGATCGAAGGCGAAGACACCGGACTTGCCGAAGAACGCGTAGATGCGCTCGTCATCGATGGCAGGCGTGTTGGCAGCAAAGCCGTGATCGCGAATGGAATTTTCCTCAGGCAACTTGGCAGCGACGGCCGAGTCCCAAATCACGCCGCCATCGGTGCGACGCAAGGCCAATAGGTGCCGCTTGAGATCCTCGGGACTGCCGCCCGACTCGCCGGGGACAAAGAAGCCGGTGTAGCAGGTCAAGTAAATGCGATCACCGAACACGATCGGAGTTGACGCTCCAGGCCCCGGCAGCGCGACCTTCCACACGATGTTCTCGGTGTCGCTCCAAGTGACCGGCAACCCTTTCGCCGCGCTGGTGCCCATGCCGGTCGCGCCGCGAAAGGCCGACCATTGATCGTTCGTGGCGACCTGCGTGGTCTGTGCGGCGAACTGCGCGGGCGTCGACTTGCGCTGCGCGACAGGCGTGTCAATCGCGATGACGGCTGGTGCGGCAACCGCGGTGGTGGCACCGGCAACACCGCGCTCTGGCGTCTGATGACCACAGCCGACCACCGACAACAAAGCGAGTCCGCAAGCTACGAGGGACAGGCCCTGACGGCGATGCAAACGACGTGTTTGAGAGGTCATACGATGGGTTCCTGCGAATGCCAACGGGAGCAAAGGGTTCGTCGAACTCAAAAGAGTATCCATCACGCTCCGCGTGATGGCGGAGGACGCATTTTTTTGATGATCCTTCGTTGTGAACTATTTGCGCCGAGTCTGTTGCGGGGCACATCACGCGGAGCGTGATGGATACTCTTTTTGAGGCGGTCTCAAGATACTCGATCAAATCGCGAATGTCTCGTTTCGATTTACCGGTTCGCCGGCCGAGTCGCTTGCTTCCCCGGGCTCTTGGGGTGGATTAGAATGCGAACCGGCCGTTGCGTCCCACGGCGGATCAGTTATTCAAGCGGTATCTTTCGTAGGACGGCTCTCCCGTCCTACGGAAAACTGATTCGCCGGCCGTTGCCCCATCCCGCCTTGCCTTGGAGTCCCGCCATGTCCGTTACCCGTCGCACGTTTATTCAGCAGTCGGCCGCTAGCGCCGCTGCAATCTCGTTGGCTTCGTACAATCCGCTCCGCGCCGCGAACGCACCGAGCGAAACGATCCGTGTGGCGGTGATGGGCGTCAATGGCCGAGGTGGCGCGCTGGCGTCGCGGTTTGCCGGACTGCCGGGCTGCGAAGTCGTGACCGTCTGCGATGTCGATTCGCGAGCCATGGACCGCTGTGCGACGGCCGTCGAAGGGATCAGCAAGAAATCGCCACAAAAGGTGACCGACTTCCGCAAGGCGCTCGATGACAAGAATGTCGACGTGCTCGTGTGTGCCGCACCGGACCATTGGCACGCACCGGCGACGATCCTCGCTTGCTCGGCCGGCAAGCACGTGTATGTCGAGAAGCCGTGCAGCCACAACGCTCAAGAAGGCGAGTGGATGGTCGAGTCGGCGCGGAAGCACAAGCGCGTCGTGCAAATGGGTGCCCAACGTCGCAGCATGCCGGGCATCATCGAAGCGATCGAGAAACTGCACTCCGGCGCGATCGGCAAGGTGCTGCAAGCACGCTGTTATTACTTCAACGCCCGCGGGCCAATCGGCAAAGGCAAGCCGGCCCCGGTGCCCGATTGGCTCGACTACTCGCTGTGGCAAGGGCCCGCGCCGGAGAAGCCGTTTCACGACAACTATCTGCACTACAACTGGCACTGGTTCTGGCATTGGGGGACGGCCGAGTTGGGGAACAACGGCGTGCACATGATCGACCTGGCTCGTTGGGGTTTGGGGGTCGAGTATCCGCACAAGGTGCATTGCGGCGGCGGTCGCTATCGCTATGACGACGACCAACAAACGCCCGACACGACGTTGGCCACGTTCGAGTTCGGCGGCAAGTCGATCACCTGGGAAGCTCGCAGTTGGAATCGTAAGTTCAGCGTCGATGTGACCTCGGACTGCGTGTTCTTCGGCGAAGAGGGGACGCTCGCGATCGTGGGCAACGGCTACAAGATTTTCGATATCAAAGGGGCCGAGATCGGTAGCGGCAGCGGCGAAGGAAGCGACAAGCCGCACACGGAAAACTTCCTCGACGCGATTCGGGCGAATGACCCTAGCAAGTTGAATCTGGAAATTCTCACGGGCCACAAGTCGACGTTGCTCTGTCACTTGGGCAATGTCTCGTATCGCGTCGGTCGCACACTGACGACCGACCCGACGAACGGTCACATCGTGGGCGATAAAGATGCTCAAGCCTTGTGGGGCCGTGAGTATCGCAAAGGCTGGGAGCCGAAGGTGTAAGGTCGCCGCCGTCATCGTTACTGATCGAATGCTACGTGCCACGGTCGGCAGTCCCCAGTCGTGGCACGCCGTTGTTTTGCAAATCACACTCTCTCGCAAGGAACCTCGTGCATGGCCGCCACTGAAACCGCTTCCACTTCCGAGATCGGCAAAGGGGCTGGCATGGCCTTGGCTGCCGCGCTCTTGGGGTGGATGTTCGACGGCGCCGAGATGGGCGTCTTCTCAATGGTCGGCCAACAGGCGCTCAAAGACCTGATGGACGGACAGTCCGACGCCGAACGTGGGCTGTGGTTCGGTGTGATCACGGCAGGTTTTTTGGTCGGCGCGGCGACCGGCGGTGTCGTGTTCGGCTGGTTGGGCGATCGCATCGGTCGCGTACGGGCCATGACGCTCAGCGTACTCGTCTATGCGCTCTTCACCGGCCTCGGTGGCTTTGCTGGCTCTGCGTTGCAACTCGGTCTGTTGCGATTCATCGCGGCGCTCGGCATGGGTGGCGAATGGTCGCTGGGCGTGGCGCTCGTGATGGAGGTTTGGCCCAATCGCTCGCGGGCTTTCATGGCGGGGCTGATCGGCGCGGCGGCGAACGTCGGCTACTTGATGGTGGGTGTCGTCGGGATCGCGCTGTCGTCGATTTTGTTGCACTTGGCCCAATGGCTACCGGAGCTGGGTTTCTCAAGTGCCACGACCGAGATGCTGCTGCGCAACGACGGCTGGCGGATCATGATGATGCTCGGCACCACGCCGGCGCTGCTGACGTTCTTCATTCGCATCTTTGTGCCCGAAAGCGAACGCTGGTTGCACGAGCAAGAGTCCGGCAACGTCAGCAATTGGGCCAATCGCGACTTGCTCGGCGTGCTGATCGGAGCCGCGGGCCCCATGATGATCGTGTATCTGTGGACGGTCCCCACGCCGACCGTGGTCCGCGTGATCGGCACCATCGTCGGGCTGCTCGTCGCCTTGGCCGGGTACACATATCCGGTGATTCAATACCTCAAGCGACTCACGGCTCAACAGACGAATCGGGCCGATGCAACCCACGCCTGGCAACCGGTGTTTGGCCGCATGCTGCTCGGCGCTGGATTAAGCGGCGTCGCTTTGCTGGGAACGTGGGGCGCGGCGCAATGGGCGCCGAAGTGGTCGAAAGCACTCGCCGTGGGCGCTGACTTGCAAACTTGTGCCCAGTGGACGCAAATCTCGTCGGCCGCCGGCGCGATTGTCGGCACGATCCTCGCCGCCATGGCCGGTGACTGGTTCGGTCGGCGGATCACGTACACGTGGCTCTGCATCACGGCGTTCGCGTCGGTCGTCTTCTTCTACTTGGGCAACGACGCGTACGGCACCAAATTCTTGGTGAGCGTGTTCCTCGTGGGCGTGTTCTCGGCGTCGTTCTATGGCTGGTTGCCGCTGTACTTGCCCGAGCTGTTCTCGACCAACGTCCGCGCCACCGGCCAAGGGTTCTCGTTCAACTTCGGTCGCATCATCGCCGCGATCGGCGCTCTTCAGGTGGGCAACTTGTTTCAGTTCTCGCTGCAGGTGGGCGAGACGGTGTACGACAAAGAGCGTCTGGCGTGTCCGCTCATGGCGCTGATTTATATCGTCGGCGTCGGGCTGATCTGGCTCGCGCCGGAGACCAAGGGCAAGCCGCTGCCGGATTAAATTGAGCGACGCCAACCTTGGCTGGGCCTGAAAGACAGATTAACCACCGAGGCACAGAGGACACAGAGAGAATTCCAGAGGGCGAGAATTGCCGATCCTGTTGGGCAACGTACTTGACTGCCATTAGTGGCTCGTGGGCCGCTCGGCGTTCTCTCTGTGTCCTCTGTGACTCTGTGGTTCCTCCTTGCTGATTTGAATTCCGACAACGACTCGGCAAACGGACGTGGCCGCCGTGGTTCCGGATTTAGCGACTTTGCCGTCTGACAGCATTGGGCAACCTACGGCGAGCCGATTCGCGATCCAAATGCTTGACGGCTCGGAATTGGTTTCCCATGATGAAACTTGGCTGAACTGTTCTCCTGGGCAAACCACTCCTCTGCGGTGATCAATGAGCACGGAACCGAACGACAATCCGGACGAAACGCCTCCGAATACGATCAATCAACAGATTGCGCACAATCCGGTGGCGGCCCGAATTCCGCAGGGGATTGGCCGTGGCGTCTTCAGCACCGGTGCGATTGTCTTCGAGGGACCCACCGAGGCGGTCATCGATTTCGTGCAACGACTTGGTCAGCCGCACCAAATCGCGGCCCGGATCGTGATGTCGCACACCGTGTTCGCGCAGTTCATCAACGCGCTCAAAGAAAACCTGAAAATGTTCTCGGACCGTTTCGGGCCGCCACCGGAACTCCCCAAGCCGCCGGCCCAAGCGACCCAACAAGCGCAGCAAAATCAGAACACGATCAGCGACTTGTACGATCAACTGAAGTTGCCCGACGAGATGCTCAGCGGCGTTTATGGCAACGCGGTGATGATCGGCCACTCGCCCGCCGAGTTCTGGTTCGATTTCATCACGAACTTCTTCCCGCGTTCGGCAGTCTCGGCCCGGGTGTATATGTCGGCCCATCACGTGCCGGGCTTGCTCGACACGCTCAACACGTCGTACCAAGCCCATCTGCGCAAGCGCGAAGGGAACGGCGGTCAACCGCCGCAGTAGTGCAGCGCTTTGCAAGAAGTTTGCCGTGTGCCATGCCCACGTCGCGTGGGCATGTGTCCCGGTGAACAAGCAAGTTCACCCAGGTGTGAACTTGTAGCCCGTTAGCAACCGGCACGCGAGCGAGGCCAACCTAGCTGAAGAAGTTCTCGCCGGTGACGTTGAACTCCGGCCCGGTCTCGACGTCCATATCGCCGTTGACTTTCACGTAGCACGCCAACCGCAGTGTGTCTTCGTTGCCGATGTAGTGCAGCGCGTTAACCGTGGCCAGCATCGGATCCGGCGTCGGCAGCCCCTTGAATTTGAGCTTCTCCAGAAAGCCCATCGGGCTGGCGTTTTGAGCCCCCTTGTTGATCTTCACGGTACAGGTGCCGCAGAGACCGAGTCCGTGGCAATTGAAGATCGAGTTGAGCTTGGCACCGTAGCCGTTGATGCCGTTATAGAGCGACACGCCCGCCTTGAGCGCTTCCTGACGCAGATTCGCGCCCTCGGGGACCTGAACTTCTTTCTTTTCTTTGGTGAAGCGGATCGTAGGCATGGCGGTGTGTATTCAAAAAGCAATTGGGGGGCCAGATCGCAAGACAACGTCACGAATATAACGAACGGTTGCAGAATTGAAAACGGGGCTCTTTGCTCATGAAATTGCCGGTAATCTACGATGCCAGCGGACGTACCCGCACCCGCGATTCCGTGATCACAATAAACTTGCCGGCTGGATTTGACTCAACCACCGCCCAGGCATTTTGGATGCGGGCCAATCGCTCGCGAAGCGGCAACTCGTCAAGTCGCAGCAGGATGATGCCGTAAGTCGTCAGCCGATTGCGAAACACCAGTTCGCCAAAGTCCTTGTCCGAGGTGATCACAAGCCGCTGTTGGGCTTCGGCCAAGGCGAGCCATGTCGAGTCTGTGGCACCAGGGGATGTTTCACTTCCATAGGTCACGTCATGCCCCGACTGACGCAGCCAGTTTACAATTCCCCGCGAGACATTTTCGTCGGCGAATAGACGCATCTTCCTGCACTCTTCGCGGGAGGCTACTGATAAATGCTCTCATCCATCGTGACGACTGCCGCTGCATAGAGCAGGGCCGCTTGCAAATGCTCCGGCCGCAACGTGGGATAGTTCGCGAGCAACTCTTCTTGAGTCGCTCCGGTGCCCAATTCGCGCAACACGTGCTCGACCGTCAGACGCGTTCCCTTGAAGACTGGCTTGCCGAGCATCACTTCTTTGCGTTCTTCAATAAAATCTTGCCATTGAATCATCGCGACGCACTCCGGCCCCAACCGACGAATTCGACACCCTCTCATT
>JAEUIL010000168.1 GCA_016794255.1 Planctomycetaceae bacterium
CCTCGGCGGCGTGCGTGTGACCCGGGCTCAAATCTCGGATCAAGAACTCCGCATCGCCACGCAGCTTAAAACCGCCTCGGCACTCACGAACATCGGCAATCGTTACAAAGAGTTCGGCCTCAAGAAGAACGCCGCGACGAAATACGATCAGGCGCTGCACACCTGCGAAGAGATCATGACCGACGCTCGCAAGCTGGGCGGCCGGATGCTCGAAGACACGTACGTGCAGTTGTGGCAAATCTATTACGAGATGGACAAGCTCGAACTGGCCGCGGCGATGTGCCAACGTTTGCAGCGCGAGTTCCCCAACAGCGGCTTTGTCGACGACGCGTTGCTGCAAATGGCCGACGTAGTCCGCAAGCAAGGCAACCTGCAACGAGCCATCGGTCTGTACACGCAGCTCGTGAACATGCAGACGAGCCAGCTTCGCGGCGAAGCTCAGTTCGGCATTGCCGAGTGCTACGAAGAGATGGCCAAGGCCGCGCCCGAGGGAACCGGCTCGTCGCAGTACTTCGACCGTGCCTTCCAAGAGTACAAGAAGGTGTACGACTCGTTCCCCGACAGCGGTCGCGTCGGCGAGGCGGTCGCCAAGATGGCGAACTATTACTACCAGCAGAAGGACTACGCCCGGGCGGTCGACATTTTCGAGACCGTGTTGACCAACCATCCCGACGCGAAGTTCCTCGACGTGATCTTGTTCAACTACGGTCGTTGCTTGTATCGCATGGAGCGCAAGGGTGACGCCCGCAAGCAATTCGATCAGTTGATTGCCGAGTTCCCCGAGAGCCCGTTGGCGGCCGATGCCAAACGCGTCGCCGAGGCACTGTCCAAAGCCGGTTTTTGAGCCGCGCTAACTGTTTCACCATCGCAGCTGCGCCGGCGAAACACTCAACACCAAACACGAAACACACGTTCTGACATCCTCAGAATAACGCTAGGAATTCTTCACGATGCGTCGTTATCTCCCGCTCGTACTCATCGCCTTGCTCGCACTACCGTCGGCGCTCGTGGCTCAAGAGCCGGCCAAGAACGGCGCTGCCGCCCAGATCACGCAGCTTGAAGGCGAGCTGTCGAAGCTCCGCGATACGTCGAGCGAAGCGGCCGACGTGATGGTCAAGCTCGTCGAGGCGTACTACGCCGAGGGTCGCGTGTTCGGCCTGATTCGCGTCGGACAAGCGTTCGTCACGCATCACACGAACCATCCACAGCACAAAGCGATCATGCTGCGATTGGCCGACGGGCTCCAGGCGACGTCGCGGAACAAAGAACTCACGGCCCTGTGCCGGCAGTTCCTGACCCGTTATCCCGACGACGCCGCCTGCGGCCAGATCGAGATCACGCTCGCCACGACGCTCGATCAACTCGACGATCGGCTCCGCACCGCCGAAGCGTACGACGCCGTGTGGCAGCGGCAGGGTAACAATCCCGTCGGTCTCCGCGCCGGCGTGCGTGCGTTCACGCTCTACAACGGTATCAACAACAAGGACGGTTTCACCCGCGCGGCGACGGTCGCCGAGTCGATGTTCCGCAAGCTGCCGGTCGGTGAGAGTGCCGAACGCGCCGGCCTCGACGCGGTTTACACTTGGCAGCGGATCAACGAATGGGCCAAGAGCGCCGTCGTCGGTCAAGAGCTGCTCAAGAAGGACCTGCCCAAGGACAAACTCCTCCGCGCGAATTTGCACCTGCAACTCGCTCAAGCCGACTTCAGCATTCAGCAACGAGCCAACGGCATCGAGCATCTCAAGAAGAGTCGGGCGCTCGTCGATTCGCGCGAGCTGCTGAGCCGGATCATCGCCGAGTCGGCGTCGAGCAACGCGCTCCCCCCGCAATTGCAACCGCTGGTCGACGAGTATCTGAAGAAGTATCCGACGCGTCAGGACCGGTTCACGCTCAAGTCGTATCTCCCGGCCGCTTATCTCCGTGCGAATGACAAGCCGAAGGCGTTGGCCCTGATGCGCGAGTTGCTCGTCGAGGACGCGGTGTCCAACGGCATTGGCTCGGCCTTTGTGCGTGAGAACGGCACCGAGCCGGCCAATCTTGCCGATACCGAAAAGACATTGCTCGATGCGATTGGCAAGAATCGTGCCCAGGCCGGTTACTTGCGGTACACGCTCGCTTTGGAAGTGTATCGCGATCGGTTGAAGAACCTCGATCGCGCTCGGGCCGTCGGTCGCGAACTGCTCGCCCAATCGCCGACGAACGATGGCTACACATCGCAAGTGATCTCGTGGCTGCTCTTCAATCCCGAAGATGAGAATGCCTTCAAAGCCGACGTGGCTCGAGTGATCGCAGCTCGTGAAGCGAACGGCAACTTCGCCACGGTCCGCAACTCGCTTACCGAATGGCTCAAGCAGGCCAAGGGCAACAAGGAACTCAAGGATCGCGTAACCTACGCTCGCGCCGAACTCGACAAGGCCGAGCAATCGCCGCTGGTGCAGACCTGGATCGCCACCGAGAACAACGCCGGTCGCATATCCAGCGAGGCCCGTTTGAAACTGCTCGAACCGGCTCAGTTTGCCAAGCTGAACGACGTGCAGGCGCGTCAGGTGCTCGTAGCCCAGGCCGAGAGCGTGCGCTACACCGGTTCGACCGAGAGTCGCCGTCGGGCCGTCGACTTCTACGCCCAAGCGGTCAAACGTTTCCCGCAAGATTACTTGCTGGCGCAGGCCTATCTCGAATCGGCTTCGGACCTCGCCCTGCCCGAGGTGGCCAAGGACGCGGCGACGCACATGCTCAAATTCGAGCCGCTGTCCAATAACAACGATACCTGGCGACGACTGCTGTTGATCGCCGACAAGATTCCCGACCCGGCCTTGGTCAAGTCTGCGTGGCAATGGCTGCAAAAGTCGCAACAGACTTACGGCCCCGACACGGGCAACTCGAGCTACATCGGCGACATTCTCAGCAAGCACGGCATGGCCGCCGAGGCGCAGGCTTACTGGCAACGCACGTTCGAGCTGACGCCGAACTCCTACGAATGTCGGCAATGTGCCGATCGCTTGCTGGCCACAATGACCGAGGCCCCGGCCAAGATCGCGTTTCTCCGCAAGCTCGCCGGCCGTCCGGTCGATTATCACGGCTACTTCGAGGCGCTGCTGGCCAACGAGTTGCTCAAGAGCGGCGACTACGAGGGCTGCGTGAAGACGCTCGCCGATAGCGCCAAGATCCAACTCACTCGCATCAATCGCCCTTGGGGAATCGAAGAAGGCCCGATTCAAAACGTGGTCGACGTGGCTCGGGCTGGCAAGAACGCCAAGAGTGAGCCGATCGCGGACGACGTTCGCCTTAAGCTGCTCACCGCGGTGCGCGACTTGCAGGTGCCGCGTCCGTCGGGCTTTGCCGCCACGGCGCTCTTGGATCTCACGCCGCCCGAGTCGCTCAAACCGATGGCGCGTCTCTTGGCCTATCAAGCGGTCACGACGCTCGTGCTGAACGACAGCTACGATTGGGACACGCTCTCGTCGTATGTCCAAGGGGCGATGGCTCGCAAGGATTACACGGCCGTGGCGACGCTGTCGACCGGCATGCTCGCCAACATTCCGAACGTCGACGCCACCCGCAAGAAAACCGGTCGCGATCTGGTCGGCCAGAGCTACGCGCGCATGGGAGCCGAGGGGCTGTCGATCGACGAATCGAGTCCGATTGCCCCGCTGTTGCAAGCGGCGCTGTATCTGCGGTTGGGTGACGATCGTTTGGCGTTCGACACGTATGTCTCGAATCGCAAGCTGTTCGACGAACATCGCGAGCAGATGCCGGTCGATCTCATCCTGTTCGTGTGCGAGAACCACATTGCCGCCGGCGGTGATGAGAACCACGAACGCGCCGAGGACATTCTCCGCAACTGGATCATCAAGCAAAGCGAAGCCAAGGACATCGACGAGGCGACCAAAGCGTCGGTCCAACTCCTTTTGGCTAAGAACTTCTTCAAGGCCCAACGTTACGACGTGGCTCGTGGCGAGTATCAGACCGTCGTCAACCGCTATGCCAAAACCGCTCAAGCGACCGAAGCCGAGTTCGGTATCGGCGAGAGCTACATGGCCCAAAAGGTCTACGATCAGGCCGAGCTCGTCTTCGAGAAACTTTCCAACAGCAAAGATCGCGACACCGTCGTGCGAGCCGAGTTCCTCCGCGGTGTGCTGGCCAACCGACGTGGCGATCGCGACCAAGCTCGTGACATTTTCCGGCTCGTGCTCGATCGCGTCCCCAATGTCGAACTGGCCAATCAAGCGTTGTTCAACTTGGCCGAGGTCTACGGTGCCGAGCAACGCTACATGGATCAGCTTGAGTTGCTGCGCACCGTCGGTCGCTTGGGTCGTGCGAGCCAACGTTGGCACGCGCCGGGTTTTGCCCTGGCGATCGTTGTGCAAGACAGCGACTTGGGCATCAGCCGTGGTCACGCGCGCATTCCGGTCCGCGTGGTCACCGAGCCCGGCGGCGACGAAGAGACGATCTATCTCTACAGCGGCGGCGCGGGCAAAGGTCTGTTCCGGGCCGATCTCGAAACGCGTCTCGGCTCGGCCACAAAGAACGACAAGGTGTTGCAACTGACCGGCAAGGACACGATCAAGTGCGACTACCCAGAGCAGTTCAAGGCCGAGTTCAAGTCGGTGCCGCTCTCAGACGCCGAAATCAAGATCGCCGCCGATGCGAAATTCGAAGTCGCCAGCACCAAGATCATCGACGAGCAAGAAGAGACGTTTAGCCAACGCCTGGAACGTGAGAACCGCCAGCGTGATCAGCAACGTTCGGAAGATCGCCCGAAGAACCAAATCAAGCCTGGCAATCTGGTCTATCTCCGCGTACAAGACGCCGACCGCGACTTGGGCGAAGAAACCGACTCGCTGACGGTCAAGCTTGTCGCCACGAGCGGCGATCAAGTGCAGGTCAAACTGACCGAGACCGGCCCGCATACCGGCGTGTTCGAAGCGACGGCCCAGACCGGCGATCTGCCCGCCGGCGCGCTCGCCAGCGACACCTCGATCGACCACAGTCCGCTGATGGCGATCGACAAGGATCCCAAGTCGTTCTGGTTGAGCGAACCCGACGGCGTCGCTCCGAAGTTCTTGTCGGTCGATCTCAAGGACCTACGGACGATCGATCATGTTGTGTTCGAGTCTCCCAAGCCGGATCAACAGATCGCGGTGCGTGGCGAGTTGTTCGGCAGCAACGACGGTCGGTTCTGGTTCCCGCTCGGGAGCAACCCGGCTCCGGCGACTGCCGACAACGTGGCTGGTGAGTACGCCGCAATGACCCGCAGCGTTTACGAAGGCAACTACGCCAACTTCAGCGAGTGGACGCAGGTCGTCAATCTCAGCAAGAACAGCAAGCCGATCGAGCAAGTCGCGGCGACCGACATGAGCTACACGGTCCCCGAGGACTTGACCGACGAGAAAGTCCGTCAGAAGCCGCATGCCGTGATCTGGCATGGCAAGCTCGTGCAACCTCGCGCCGGTGCCGCGCGATTGCAGTTGGTCGGAGCCCGCACGGCCGTGGCGATCGATGGTCGCCTCGCACTCGCCTTGGGCGAGAACAACCGCACGGTCGATGTGTGGCTCGAGCAAGGTACGCACGATCTGACAATATTCTGCGCGACGGCCACGAACCTACCCACGGTCGGTTGCCAAATCTCGCGCGAAGATCACGCCGCCACGCAGGTCGTGTTCCTGCCGTTCAGTGAAGCCGATTTCGATCTCAAGCGTGCCGAGGCCAAGCCCGCCACGATCCGCAAGCCCGCGACGATCGAAACGGCCGACGGCAAATGGGACTTCCGTTTCGAGCCGATCGCCGTGCGGCACGTGAAGTTCGTCATTCGCGAGTTCCTCGGCGAGGCGGTTGCGGTCAATCACGTGACCGTGGCGCACGAGGCCGAGCAGCAGAAGTACATCCCGACCGATGCCGATGTCTTGTCGTTGGCGACGAACAACGTGCTCGAGATCGCCGCGGGCGACAAAGTCGTGGCGACTTACTCCGACGAAGTCACGCAATTCGGCTCGGGCCGCAGTCAACTGCTGACCGCCAACCTGCAATCGACGTATTACAACGCATCGACGGCCACGATCGCCTATGACTTCGTGCGTCAATCGAATGGCCAAGTGCAAGAGTTGCGTAAAGAGTTGGTCCGCATCGATCCCGGCCAGCGTGTGATTGTCGAGATCACCGACTACGACGCCGACACGACCGAGGAACTGGACACGATCAAGTTCCAGGTCTCGGTCAACAACGGCGAGAAGGTCGAGTATGTGGCGACCGAAACCGAGCAACGCCCGGGCGTGTTCACGAAGGAGATCGACACCTCGGCCGAGCCTGCCGAGAAGAAACTGCACATCAAGTTGGGCGACCGGATTTATTGCAGCTATCTCGACGAGCAGAACACGTTCCCCGGCCATTCGGTCGATCGCGAGGCGATTGTGTTCGCCGTCGAGCCGAGCGACGCCAAGGTGCGGGTCGTCGAGTCGCGTTACCTGCGACCAAAGACCGGCGTCAACCAACCGCCGCGGGTAGTTTATCTGCCTTCGGCGCAGCGCGACGTGAGCAACGTGGCGTTTGAGGTGCCGTTTACGGTCGAAGTCATCGATCCTGACGCGGCACGTGATGCCCGCAGCAAAGTGTTGGTGCAACTGCAAACCACGAGCGGCGCGGCGATCGAGATCGAGTGCGTCGTGGCGCGCGATCCGGCGTTGACCACGACTCCGACCGCGGCCAGCACGCGTAAGCAGATCGAAGAAGGGCGATTTGTCGGTCAAGTGCTGATGCAGTTGGGCGGTAAAGAGAGTCCCGACATTGTGCCGATCGTCGTGGGCATGCCGCGCAATCTGCTCGGCGGTCCGAAACTGCCCGAAGAGGAAGCTCCGAGCGAATCGAATGAAGAGCCTGTCGTGACGCGCGTGCTCAACGTCTCGGGCAAGGACATTGTCACCGCGACGTACAACGATCAATCACGCGCCGCCGGGATGGCCGAGAACCTGTCGGCCCGGGGCCGGTTGATTGCCAACGCGACGCTTTCCGTGACCGATCGTGATTACGACAAGGACCTGCCGCAGTTGCATGTCGGCGAGAAGTTGTATCTGCGTATCGCCGATGCGGATCTCGATACGACCGACGAACGTGATCGGGCGACGGTCGTCATCACCACGCAACTCGGCGAGAAGGAAACACTTGAACTGGAAGAGACGCTGGCCCACAGCGGGTTGTTCACTGGCTCGGTGCTACTCAAGCCTAAGGAAACGCCGACAGCGGGCAACTTCGCGCCTGATGCGGCGTTTGTCGAAACGTACTTCGGCGATCAAGTGAAGGTCACCTACGTCGACAAGGCCGCCAGCACCGAAAGCGGCGAGCTCGAACTGATGGTCGAGGTGCCCGTGGTCGTGGGAACCGACGGGCTCGTGGCCGCGTTCAGCAAGACGTTTGGCGACGAGACCTTGGCAGTCGAGACGCAATTCCACATCGCCGAAAGCTACTTTGAACTGTTCAAGAGTCACCAAAAGCTAGCCCGCAATGACGAGCAAAAGAACGATCTCGAAGCGGGCCGCCGCGTGCTGCGTGAGGTGATGGAGGATTACCCGAATCCGAAATACGTGCCGCGGATCGCTTACTTGCTCGGTCAATTTGCCCAAGAGCTGAAGCAATGGGACGAGGCGATCGACTCGTATCAGATGATCGTCAAGCAATATCCAGACAACAGTCTGGCGGCTGACGCGCAGTACAAGCTGGCCCAATGCTACGAAGAGTCGCAAGACTTCGAGCAAGCGCTCGAAGCGTACGTGACCCTCGCGGCGACGTATCCGAAGAGTCCGCTGATCGCCAACGTGATGATCCGGATCAGCGAGTACTTCTACAAAGCCGAGAACTTCGAAGTCGCCGCTCAGGTGGGTGAGAAGTTCATGGAACGCTTTGAAGGACACGAATGGGCGGCGCGGATGGCGTTCCGTGTCGGTCAGTGTTACTACAAAGGGGAGAACTACAACAAGGCGGGCATGGCGTTTGATCGCTTCGCCAAGATCTTCCCGGACGACGGCTTGTGTGCCGACTCGTTGTTCTGGGCCGGCGAAAGCTACCGTATGGCGAACAACACGCCCGAGGCGTTCCGCCGCTACAACCGCTGCCGTTGGGACCATCCCTCGAGCGAATCGGCGAAGTACGCCCGGGGTCGTTTGGCGCTGCCCGAGATGTTGCGGCAGTTTGAAGTGGAAGCGAACGTGGATGATAAGCAGTAGGTCAGTTGTTAGTGGTTGGTAGTTGGTGGTTCGATGTCGATGTCATTGCAGAATTAGGTGATCGTTATGCTGAGTGTGTTGTTCGCCCAGGTGGCCGAAAAGGTTGAGAAAGCAGCTGGCAAAGCAGCCGAAAAGGCTGGCGAAGTCGCCACGAAAGCCGCTGAACAAGCGACGGCCGCTGCTGACAAAGCGGGCCAAGCCGCCGACGCGGCCGCCACCGCCGCCACGCAGACCTCGCCCGCTTGGTACGAAGAGTTGCTCAAGAGCGGCGCGATGGGCTACATGATCGACGGCGGCATTTTCATGTGGCCGATCTTGTTCCTCGGCGTGCTTGCCTTCGGTGTGATCATCGAGCGTTACCGCACGCTGCAAATGCTCAATATCGACAGCGAACCGCTCCGCCGCAAAGTGCTCGAACTGCTGCAGGCCGATCGCGTTGAAGAAGCGTTGCAGCACTGTGACCAGGCGCAAGGGCCCGTCCCCGCGATCTTGGGAGCCGGCCTGCGGAAGTTTCTCGTGCTCCGTCGGCTTGACTACGACGCGGCCGAGATCGAATCGCAGGTTGAGAAGGCGATGGACGATTACGGCGTGCATATCAGCGCCGCGCTCGAGAATCACTTGCCGATATTGGCCACCGTTTCGAGCGTCGCCCCGATGATCGGGTTCCTCGGCACGGTGCAGGGTATGGTGATTTCGTTTGCCGACATCGTGGCGAAGAAAGGTCAGATGGACATCGTCGAGGCCGCGGCGGGAGGCATTATGACGGCGTTGCTAACCACGGTGCTCGGCTTGGTCGTCGGCATCCCGGCCTTTACCGCATTCAACTACTTCACCAGCATCATCAATCGGTTCGTGCTCGATGTCGAAGAGTCCGCTACCGAACTGATCGAGGGCGTGACGTTGCAGATCGCGCTTGAGGCCAAAGCGAGCGCCGAAACGACCAGCGCTTCGTAGCATTCGTCGGGGCATGCGTCTCGCGTGCCCTGAGCGACCACGCCTCGCAAGTCTGCTCCTTTCAACAACCCGGTCTTTCCCACTATATCCTCGAACGACTCCGCCACTCCCGGCACGCGAGACGCGTACCCAACGATAACGCTCAACCATGAAGATGCGCCGGCAGAACAAGATGTTGATCGAGCCACCGAGCGTGGCCACGGGCGACATTGCCTTCAATCTGCTCGTGTTCTTCTTGGTCTGTGCGTCATCGCAACCCGACCGCGGACGCAAGCAAGACATTCCCCGCAGCGATCCGCAGCAACAGCAGACCGAGCAGAGCCAAAACATCGAAGTGTCATTGACTCGCACGACGGTGGCGATCGACGGCAATGTGCTGCCGCTGCCCGACTTTCAGTCGAAGTTGACCGAAATGCTCGCGGCCAAGCCGCGGCCCGAGGACAAGATCGTGGTCGTGAAAAGCACGCCCGACACGCCGTACGATTATTGGATCGCGATTACCGAGCGGATCGACCTAGCCGGCGGCATCGTGACGTTGCAGTTGGAAGAAGAACAAACCACGACCACGAATTAGCGTCATGAAAGTCGCCCGTCGCCAATTCAAAGTTGAAGTCCCCAGTGTCGCCATGGGCGATATTGCCTTCAATTTGCTCGTGTTCTTCGTGATCCTGGCCAAGGCACAGGACGATAGCCACGTAAAATGGCAGCCAGCGAGCTCGGCCAAGGTCGAAGCGTCGAACAAGTCGGTCGTTAGCATCGCGATCGATATTCACAGCAAAGTGTTCCTGAACGGCCAAGAGATCGGCCTCGATCAACTGACCGCCGCGATCGAAAAGCGGCTCGGCGACGCCCCCGCGGGCCAACGCACTGTGATGCTCAAAATCGACAAGCAGGCGCAAGCCCTGAAGTTTGAAAAAGTACTCGCCTCGGCCAGTGAAGCCGGTGGCGAGATTGTGCATATCTTGCAAGAGAACAAGGAGACCAAGTAATGGACTCGACTCACTCCACTGGTTCCGAGCCCAAGGGCCTCGCACGGGACTTCGCTCGGATCAAGAGCGGCAGCACCGCCACGGCCGCCGAACTGCGCGAGTTTATCGGCGCGCTCAAAGGCAAGCGTCCGCAAGAGGTGATGGGCCTCGTCGCGGGCAGCAGTCTCGTGCAATGCACGACGCTGGCCACGATCGTGACGGTCGTGTTCATGGCGGCGTTCACCGTGGGACCATACGTCTGGTACAAGGTGTTGTATCCACCGGTTCCGGTCACCGCGCAAGCACCCGCTGCCGCACCGGCGAAAACCGCTTTGCCTGCGACCACCGCCGCTCCGGCGAACGCCGCACCGAGTACAGCCAGCGCTCCGGCAAAGAACGACGCCCCGATCGCGAAAGGCGACGCAACGAAGAGCAGCATGCCGACGCCATCGGGCGACCCGCTTGAACCGTCGACCGCGAATAAGCAAAAGGCGCTCGAGAAACTCGGCATCGGCGAAACGAAGAGCAGCGATCCGAAGAAGAACCCGCTCGAAAACAGTGCGGACGATTTGCTCAAGGATTTGAAGTAGGAATGCTGTTCAAATCTCAGGTCTCAAGACTTGGGCTGATCAATAAGAATCCATTCGCCCCGCATTACTGTTAGCCGCTTCTTCGCATAACCCAATCGCCTCCAAATTCCTCCTCT
>JAEUIL010000199.1 GCA_016794255.1 Planctomycetaceae bacterium
TTGCGCGGCACCCACACACGGCCACCTTCGCCACGAGCGCTTTCGCTCATGAGCCGCAACTTGTCGGCACCCGGCACGGCGGTTGGATGAACCTGGATGAACTCGCCATTGCCGTACTTGCCGCCCGAGCGGAAGACACGAGCCGCCGCGGAGCCGGTGCAGGCCATCGACATCGTCGAACGACCATAGATCAAGCCGCATCCGCCGGTCGCGACGATCAAGGCGTCGGCTTGAAACACGCGAATTTCCATCGTGACCATGTCTTGCCCGACACAGCCGCGGCAGATGCCTTTGTCGTCGATGATCGGGCCCAAGAAGTCCCAAAACTCGTACTTCTTCACCTTGCCTTCGACTTCCCAGCGACGGACTTGTTCGTCGAGGGCATAGAGCAGCTGCTGACCAGTGGTCGCTCCGGCGAAGGCGGTTCGCTTGAACAACGTGCCGCCGAACCGGCGCTGATCGCGGAAACCTTCCGGCGTGCGATTGAACGGGACGCCCAAGCGATCCATCAGGTCGATGATCTTCGGACCCCAATCGCACATCTCTTTCACGGGCGGCTGATGCTGCAAGAAGTCGCCGCCATAGACCGTGTCGTCGAAGTGCAGTCCTTCATGGTCGCCTTGCTGACGGGTGAGGTCATTAACGCTGTTGATACCACCCTGAGCACACACGCTGTGCGAACGCTTGACCGGCGTCAGGCTCATCAGATCGACTTCGATGCCGAGTTCGGCCAGCTTCATCGCAGCAGCCAAACCCGCCAACCCGCCGCCAACCACCATTACCCGTTGCTTTGCCATGTTAGTGAGAAACCTTCTGATTTCGATGCGAAATGCCGCGACTGAGGACCGCTTGTACTGCGATCTGAGGCGAATTACTTGGCAGCGGTCTTCGCGTCCTTAACCGGTTGGGATGCGTTATTCTTGTCGGCAGCCGCTTGTTTGCCGATGATCTCTTGAGCTCGTTCTTCGACCGCCGCCTTTTGCTCCGCGCGAGCATCTTCGATCGCCTTCGCTTCGGTCACATTCACTCGGCCCATACCGACGAGCGCTCCCAGACCCACGATCGCCATTAGGATGCCAAAGCCGAGACAGATGAAATTGGCGCGAAGCTGTGCGGCCGGAGTGGTCCACACGCCCCAGGTGATACCGGCGGTCCAGATGCCATTGGCCAAGTGATACACGCACGAGAGCACGCCGACGGCATACACGATTTTGGTCACGAACGAGGCGAGCGCGGCACCCGCTGTGGACGTGGCGTGATGCGGATCGAACTTGCCCCCGCCGAGCGGCGTCACGACGGCGTCCTTAAACCAATCGGCGTGAATCCAACCGTGCAAATGAAAGACGTGATAGAAAATGAAGAACAGCGCGATCCAGGCTGTGATGCGCTGCAGTGAGTAGCGGATGTTGCCCGCGTAGGCGTAGCTCGACGTGTTCGAGATGCCCGTCTTGACGATCATCACACCGACAACCGCGTGAAAGATGATCGGCAAAAAGATAAAGCCCCATTCGACCAGTGGCAGGACCGGTCCCAGGGCATGAATCTGATCGACTGCATTTTGAAACGTCGCCGCACCCGCCAGCACGCTGGCATTGGTGATCAGATGGACGCACATGTACGCGCCGACAGGCACCAGACCGCTGAGCGAGTGCAGTCGCAGAATCAAGAACTGGTTGCGAGAAAAGAACGAGCCGGAGGGGGTACTGGCCGAATCCACCGCGAAGATTCCTTGTGTGCCCCGTTCGAGGGGGCCGTGCGTGTGAACGTCAACGGAAACCAACGGCCAGCAGTGGCAACTGGTCTGCGACGCGTTAAATCCTTTGCAGGTCACGAGTAGTATAAGGTTGCCGCGACGGCTGACAAGCAGCCTCCGCGGGGTTCGTAAGAACTGCTGATTTGGCAGGCTCTGCGGGTTCAATTCTCGCCGCGTGGGTCCCCAACCTCGCCTAGGCGAAATTGGCTGGCCTCGCTACAACCGTTGGCTGAGACGGAAGATACGACGGTTTCGCACTGCCGCGACCATCGAGCGTTGTGATTCGGTATTAAAATTGCTGCGGAGTGCGTAAACCGCCTTGGTTGTGACGTAAAATTGCTAGTCGAACCTTTGCGATCGATTCGGCCATGATTCTCGAACACCCATCCATCCTGATTACCGACGACGACGCCTCGTTGCGTGAGACGTTGCGGGGGGTATTTGAGCCGCAGGGATTTCGCACCTTTCAGGCGTGCGACGGCCAAGAGGCGCTCGACCTGCTCATGACCGGCGAGGAAATCCATCTGCTGCTCGCCGATATGCACATGCCCCGGCTCACTGGACTCGAGACCATTCGGCTCGTGAAGCGTTTTCGCGCCGGTCTGCCGTGCATTTTGATGTCCGCCCGAGCCGACGAGTCGATGGTGCAAGAGGCCCTGTCGGCCCAAGCGTTTACCGTGCTCACCAAGCCGATCACCGTGCGGGGCGTGCTCGACAACGTCGGCCAAGCTTTGGAAAAGACCTACAACTGGTCTGCGCGATCGACGGGCTAAATTGTCGGTTCGTTCGCATTCCCGCAACGGCCACGGTCTCTTCGGCTACTTCTCATTCGGGCACGATTCGCTGTCTTACCATTGACGCCCTGGTTTTTGGTGTTAATAATGCCGTTTTTGGTCAATCAAACTTGTGGCGACAAGATTCGGCAGAGGTTGTGAGATGATGAGCGGCTTAAGGTCTCAGACGCATTACCCGTTGCCCGTGTCACGGCGATTGGCGCTCTTCGTCATCGCCATAGCAGGCCTCATCATCAGCGGCTGCTCGCAGTCTGCCGACGAGCAAGCTCGCGCTGCCTCGGTCCCCCTCGATAAGTTCGCCGGCGGGCGTCCAATCCGTGTCGTCTGCACCACGGGCATGGTCGCCGATTTAGTTCGCAACGTTGGCGGCGATCGCGTTCACGTCGAGCAGTTGATGGGCGAAGGGGTTGATCCGCATCTGTATAAATCTTCGCCGGGCGACTTGTCGCGGCTCGACGCGGCCGACGTGATTTTCTACTCGGGCCTGCATCTTGAAGGCAAAATGGCCGAGTTGTTCGAGCGAATCGCGGCTCGCAAACGGACCATCGCGGTCACTGCGAACCTAGCTCATGACAGGCTCATCGGCGACGAGAACTCGCACGATCCGCACGTCTGGATGGACGTTGCGCTCTGGAGCGAGACGACTCAAACCGTGTTAGAAACGTTGAGCGAATTCGATCCTACCCACGCAGCCGAGTACCAATCGCGTCAAAGCGAATATCGGGAGCAACTCGCCGCACTCGACCAGGAATGTCGTGCGAAGCTCGCTGCCATCCCGGCCGAACGGCGCGTGTTGGTCACGGCTCACGATGCATTCAGCTACTTCGGCCGAGCCTATCAAACCGAGGTGCGAGCGATTCAAGGCATCAGTACCGAAAGCGAGGCGGGCGTCCGCGAGATTAACGACCTGGTGTCGTTCCTGGTAGAGCGCAAGATCAAGGCCGTGTTCGTCGAAACCAGCGTGAGCGATCGCAACATTCAAGCGCTGATCGAGGGTTGCCAATCGCGCGGTCATCGGGTCACGATCGGCGGTGCACTCTACTCCGACGCGATGGGAGCGGCCGGCACTCCCGAAGGAACGTACATCGGCATGATTCGCAAGAACGTCGCCACGATTGTCGACGCCTTGAAATAGGCTCCCGAACGAAAAATCTTGGCCGCAAGCGGGTATTTCACGCTATTATGCGTGAGCCGCAGAGGTCGTACCCCTGCGCGTTCCGGGGTTCACTTCGCCCAGCATCGTTCATTCAACGTTTGCGACTCTGTGGAAACGACGACTTCCTCAACGCCGCCGATCCTCGACATTCACGATGTCACGGTCGCCTATCAGCGGAAGCCGGTGTTGTGGGACATCGACCTTACGATCACACAGCCGACACTGCTCGGCATCATCGGCCCCAACGGCGCTGGCAAGAGCACGTTGATCAAAGCCATTCTCGGACTCGTCCCGTTGGCGAGCGGCGTTGTCAATGTGCTTGGTCGTCCGGTCGCACAACAGCTGCGCGTGATCGGTTACGTGCCGCAGCGCGAAAGTGTCGATTGGGATTTTCCCGTCAGCGTGCTCGATGTCGTGTTGATGGGAACCTATGGGCAACTCGGTTGGTTCCGCCGTCCCGGTCATGCTGAGCGCGAATGGGCCCGGCAGTGTCTCGAACATGTCGGACTCGCCGATTTCGCCAATCGTCAAATCGGTCAGCTCTCCGGCGGTCAGCAGCAACGCACGTTTCTCGCCCGGGCGCTCGCCCAACGGGCCGAAGTCTACATCATGGACGAACCGATGGCGGGCGTCGATGCGGCCACCGAACATGTCGTGTTTCAGTTGCTGCAAGAGCTGCGCGAGCAAGGCAAGACGGTGCTCGTCGTTCATCACGATCTGCGCACGGTTCCCAAGTATTTTGAGCAAGTCGTGATGCTTAACATGCGGCTCGTCGCCGCGGGTCCGACAGCCACCACGTTCACGACCGACAATCTGCAAAAGACCTACGGCGGGCGATTGACGGTCCTCGACGAGGCGGGCGATGCGCTGCGAGCGCAACAACGAAGCGAATGACCGAGACCGTTCCATCATGAATTCGCTGCCGCTCACCTATAACACGCTGATCGTCCTGACGGGCACAAGCTTGTTGGGCGCGTGCGCCGGACTTGTCGGCAGTTACGCGGTGTTGCGGCGTCGTGCACTGGTGGGCGATGCCATCTCGCACGCGGCGTTGCCCGGTTTGTGTTTGTCGTTTCTCGTGCTCGGGCATCGCAGTCTGCCCGCGATGTTGTGCGGAGCTTTCGCGAGTGGCGTGCTTGGCGTCGGCGTCGTGGCCTTTCTGCGTTGGGCGACACGTATCAAGGAGGATGCCGCGATCGGCATCGTGCTCAGCACGTTCTTCGGCGCGGGTTATGTGCTGAGTCAATTGATTCAACAACATGTCACCAGCGGCAGCAAAGCGGGGCTCGACTCGTACATTTTGGGCAAGACCGCCGGGATGATCTATTCTGACGTGGTGCTCATCGGCGGGGTGGCTGCGTTGTGCTTGCTCATCGTGGTCGTGCTTTACAAAGAGTTCAAGGTCGTCTCGTTCGATCCAGGCTTCGCCCGGGTGCAGGGTTGGCCGGCGACGCTCATGGATCTGTTGCTGATGACACTCGTGGCGGTCACGGTCGTGATCGGTCTTCCGGCCGTGGGCGTTGTGTTGATGTCCGCGTTGCTCATCATTCCCGGCGCGGCGGCCCGTTTCTGGACCGACCGACTCGGCAAGCTACTCGGACTCAGCGCGCTGTTCGGCGGCGTGATCGGTGGCGTCGGCACGCTGATGAGTGCCCAATTCAGTTGGTCGCCGGCGGGACCCGTGATCGTGCTCGTCGGCACTGGCGTGTTTCTGGTGTCGATGTTGGTCGCGCCATCACGGGGTGCGGTGGCTCGCTTCGTGGGACATTATCGCTTTCGACAGCAAGTACGGCAGCAGAACATGCTCCGACTGGCTTATCAGTTGACCGAAGATGACTCGCGCGAGGTGTTCACGCTGACCGACATCATGCGTCACTCGTCCGAACCCGTCGACGCAGCGCGGCAAATTCTCTCTCAGTTAGGCGGTCTGAACTGGATCACGAGCCCCAAGGTCGACAATTACCGCTTGACCGACGCGGGCCGCCGTCGCGCAGCCGAGCTCGAACGTGGTTTCCGGCTGTGGGAAACATTCTTGACCGAACACGCCGACCTTGCCGGCAGCTATCTCGATCTCGATGCCGAGAGCGTCGACCGCGTGTTGTCGCCGCAGATGGTCGCCGAGCTTGAGCAGTTGTTGCAGGCCCGAGGCCGTTGGCCGCGGGGGCTTGCCCACTCGTCGGGGGCCGCGTCATGAGCGAACTCGCCGCGTGGTTCGAGCTACATCGACTCGCCATCTGGACGGTGGTCCTGGGGGCGATTTGCAACTCGGCCTGCGCGATCCTCGGCTGCTATCTCGTGCTGCGACGCATGAGTATGCTGGGCGACGCGATCAGCCACGCCATTTTGCCGGGGATCGTCGTGGCATTCTTGTTCACCGGCATGCTCGGCTCTTGGCCGGTGTTCGTCGGTGCGCTGGTGGTCGGGGTGCTGACCGCGTTCTTGACGCAGTCGCTGCACGGATTGGGGAACGTGTCGGAAGACTCAAGCATGGGAGTCGTCTTCACGTCGCTGTTTGCCCTGGGAGTGTTTCTGATTCGCAACTTTGCCGATCGAGTGCATCTCGACGCCGATTGCGCCCTCTATGGTCAAATCGACTTGATCGCTTTTGATCGTGTGGTCTGGGGCGGGTTAGAATTTCCGCGGGCCTTGTTTCCGATGGGCTTGGCATTGCTGGCGGCGATCGTGTTTGTGATCTGCTTCTGGAAGGAACTGAAGCTAGTCTCCTTCGATCCCGCGCTCGCCACGGCGATGGGCATCTCGGCCGGCGTGATGCATTATCTACTGATGGCGATGGTCGCGGCGGTTACGGTGGCCGCGTTTGAAGCGGTCGGTTCGATCCTCGTGATCGCGATGCTCATTGTTCCTGGCGCGACGGCGCATCTGCTGACCGATCGCTTGTGGCAAATGATCGTGTGGAGCGTGGTGATTGCCGTGCTGTCGGCGGTGCTGGGTTACTGGGGAGCCGTGGCGTGGAACACCAGCGTGGCCGGCATGATGTGTGTCGCCGCGGGGGCGCAGTTTGCGTTGGCCGTCGTGCTGGCACCGCGACACGGTCTGCTAGGCAAAGCCATCCAACGCTTGCAGTTGTCGTTGCGAATCGTGGGGGAGGATTTGGTCGCCATGCTGTATCGGACCGAAGAGTTGGCCACGACCAACGCCGCGCCCGAGCTGCACTGGCGCGACTGCATTCGCGCCTTGGGCGGTGGTTGGGTGGCGTGGTTGTCGGTACCGCAACTGCGTTTACGGGGCGATGTGCAGATCACCGGCTCGCTCATTCAACTGACGGACCAAGGACGCCGCCTCGCGCAGTCGCTCGTGCGCTCGCATCGATTGTGGGAGGCGTTTCTGGTCAAGCACTTTCATCTGCCGCTGGATCACGTTCACGAACCGGCCGAGCGCATCGAGCACTACATTGGACCGCAGTTGCAGGAACGACTCGCGGCCGAGTTGCGTGACGCGGGCGTCGATCCGCACGGACGCGAGATTCCCCCTGCGACGAGGTCGTGATTCGCGTCATGAGCGACCGGTTCTGGCGTTGCGAGCAGCGCGAACATCGCAGTCGCTCGGCTCCTTTTCTGCATTCGAGATTCAATTTTCAATTCGATGTCCGACTCGCCTTCCAATCCGGAACCTCACCGCCGTCGACCACGCTACAAGGGTCGCAACCCGCGTCACTTTCATGAGAAGTACAAAGAGCACGCTCCCGAGCGGTATCCCGAAGATGTGGCCAAAGTGCTCGAAGCGGGCAAGACTCCCGCGGGAACGCACCGACCGATCATGGTGGCCGAGATCGTGCAGGTGCTTGCTCCGCAGCCGGGCGAGACCGCCGTGGATTGTACGCTCGGCTATGGCGGGCATGCCCGCGAGTTGTTGGCCGCGGTTCAACCCGGTGGACGGCTGGTGGCCGTCGATGCCGATCCGATCGAACTGCCCAAAACCGAAGCGCGACTACGGCAACTGGGGTTTCCGGCCGAGTCGTTGATCGTACGACGCATGAATTTCGCCGGGATCGCCAAGCTGCTGGCCGAGGAAGCCCCCGGCAGGGCTGACGTGTTGCTCGCCGATCTCGGTTTGTCGTCGATGCAGATCGACGATCCGACGCGCGGCTTCTCCGTCAAGTACGATGGTCCGCTCGACATGCGGATGAACCCGGCACGTGGACTGTCGGTCGCTGGCTTATTGTCGCGCATCGACGCCAAGAAGTTGAGCCAACTACTGAAAGAGAACGCCGACGAGCCGCTGGCCGAGCCGTTGGCGATCGAAATTCTGATTGCGCATGAGCAGCGCGAGTTAGCCACGACTCAGGAGTTGGCCGAAGTGATTCGCGAAGCTGCCGCCCGCCTCACTCGGCAGGACTCGGACACGATCGACGACACCGTGCGACGCGTGTTTCAAGCGTTGCGCATCGAAGTGAACGACGAGTTCGGGGCGCTGGATACGTTGTTGCGGCAACTGCCCGAGTGCTTGCGGCCTGGTGGACGCGTGGCGATCTTGTCGTTCCACTCGGGCGAAGATCGTCGCGTGAAACGGGCCTTCAAACAAGGTCTGCAGGCCGGGCTCTATGAGCGCATTGCCGACGAGTGTCTGCGGGCATCGCCCGAGGAGCAACGGCTTAACCCGCGGTCGTCGCCGGCCAAGCTACGCTACGCGATTCGAGCGAGTTGACTTTTCAGGTCAGTCGAGACCAATCAGGTTCGTTACTTGCCGATGCAATACAAGTGCTCGATCGTGCGGATCAGAATCTTGCCATCGGCAAACACGGGCGTGGCGGCGACAAACTCGCCATCCAAGTCATTGCTCGCGACGACTTGAAACTCTTTGCCGGTGCCGACGACGAACGTCTTGCCATCCTCACGCGTCACATACAGGTTGCCTCCGACCAACACCGGCGAGGCACTAAAGGCGAGCCGGTTCTTCTCGGTTTGGCCCGTCCAGACCGTGTCGCCCGTCTTGGCATTGAGACAAAGAATCTCGCCTTTGTCCCGCAGCACGAACACTTGACCGTTGCTAGCGACGGGGCTCGGCACATCGGTGCCAATGTCGCTTTTGTTCCACACGACATGCGACTTGGTGACGTCACCCTTGCCGCCGAGCTTGATACCGACGATTGTTGCACCGCGGCCGTACGGCGCCACGACGATGTCGTCGATCACCACCGGCGAGGCGATCGAGCGGAAGTACTGATGGCCCGTGGGATTCAAGCCGCCGACACGCCACAACTCCGCGCCGTTGACGGCGTCATGAGCCGTGACGTGATCCGCGCCCAGCACGATGATCAGCTCTTGCCCCGCGTGTTCGAGCACTACAGGGGTCGAATAACTTTGAGCCGCTTCGCTCGGTGCGCCGAGATTGCGATCCTGCTTCCACGTCTGCTTGCCGGTGGTCTTGTCGAACGCCGCCACATACGACGGCCCGCTGTGCATGACGGCGACCACCACGTGATTCTTCGTCAACACGGGCGAGGTTCCCAGATCCCACCAGAGCGTATCTTCGCCGTAGAGCGATTGCAGATTCTGCTGCCACACCAGTTTGCCGGCCAAATCGAGACACGCCAGCGTACCGGTCTTGAAGTACGCGTAGACATGCTTGCCGTCGGTCACGCACGAAGGATTGCTGCCCGTGGCCTTCTTGTGCTTGCCAGCCTTTTCACTGTCGAGACCGGTGAACCATAGCGCTTTGCCGGTGCGATCGTAGCAGACGACGGTGTTCTTTCCCTCGACGCCACAGGTGAGGAAAATCTTGTCGTCCCAAATGATGGGTGTCGATGCCCCGGGACCAGGCAGCTTGACTTTCCAAGCGACGTTCGTGGTCGGACTCCAGGTGGTGGGAAACGTCGCGCTCTTCACAACGCCGGTGTAGTCGGCGCCTCGCCAGTTGGGCCAATTCTCGGCACGCAAGGGGTTGGCGGCGATACCCACTAGCACGAGCGAAATGATGAGTCGTCGCATCGACGATTTCTCCACGAAAGTTCGGAGTCAGAGGTCAGGATGACGAGCTAGGCTCGCGCTTCACAAGATGCGCTAGTTCATTTTCCAGGCGATACCGGCGGCGATGCCGGCCAGCACCGCGCCACCGCCGTAAACCGTCAATAGATCCCAATTCAACACATTGCTGCCAACGAGCGCGATGACGGCAAAGGTCAACATGCCCGACACCATTGTCATCTGTTGCCGCTTCTTGGCTCGCTCGACGGGATCAATCTGCGGACCGGTGTCGACCTGGGCTGACTGACCGGACTGCTGCGGGGCGACACCCAACTCGGTTGCGGCAGCTTCACGAGTGTAGAATTTGTTGACCGCCTCGTGCAGTTTGACCGGCGAGGCCAACACGAGTCGCGCCGGCGCACCGAGTCGCAATCGCAATTCGTCTTCCACCGCCGTCGAGAACGGGCCCGCCGCGGCGACAATCACTTGGCCATTCACACCCGCGAGCGGCAATAGCGAGTGTTGCCGAGCCAAGACCGCCGGCAGCTTGGCGATCGTTTCAGCCGTGAACTCGGCGTCGGCCAAATCGACGTAGGGTACGCCGAGCGATTCGGCGCGAATTTGCGTCACCACCTCGGCCGTGGCCAGCTTCTGCTGCACGATCGCGTCGTGCAACTCGACGCCCGTCACGTGCGAAAATTTCTGCGCCTTGACCAGTTGTTCGCTGGTCAGCACCTTGCGCGCGATCAGTAAATCGTCGAACTTGTACAGCCGCCGCTCACGCGAGTCGGTGCGTCCCAACGAGCGATCGTACTCTTCCTTTCGCGCGGCGTCGGTCAGACAGAGCATCGACTTGGTCAACTCGCCCAGCAATTTGTGCGCAAACGGCGCGGCCTTGCCCTGCAACTGCTTCCGCACATGGGTGGAGAGCTGATGAAAGTTGCTGCGAATCTTGTCGAGATCGTCTTCAAAACGCTTCAGCCGAAGTAGCTGATAATGATCGAGCGGCCGATTGGTTTCTTTGATCCCAAGCCAATCGCGCTAGGGGTCGAACGTAGGTGT
>JAEUIL010000210.1 GCA_016794255.1 Planctomycetaceae bacterium
GGCCGAGGCGATCGAAGCTAACACCCGCGTGATGACCGAGCTGATGAAGCGTCTCAAATAAACCTCCAACGGCCGAACCGGTCGCGACGTGGGATTCTCTCCTTGTTCCCCACGTCGCGCCGGTGAGGTCGCTACCTCATAAAACGGACCACAACCAATGACCGAACGACACCTACAACTCACGATCGGCACGAGCCCGGTTGTGTTGCCGCTGCCGCCCGGCGTTCAATTCGCCAGCATTCAATGCAACGGGGGCACCGTTCGCTACCGGCCCGGCGATGCTCCCCCGACAAGCAGCGTCGGCAAGGTTATCGCCGACGGTGGCACGATCGAGCTCGACCAACGGGTTCGCAAGTATCAATTCATCAAAGCCACGTCCAACCCGATCTTGGACGTGATCTTCGCGAGCAACGTGCCCTACGGTGAAGGCGACCGAGAAGAAGAGAGCGAATCGAGCGGTTCGTCGTCAAGCAGCTCATCGTCAAGCAGCTCGTCTAGTGCTTCGTCCAACTCATCGTCGAGTTCGTCGTAATGTTCAAACGCTTCATCGCCGCATGGGCCACACGCCGCGTGATCGCCGACAACGGCAAGCTCGCCGCTCGCGTTGCCGAGCTTGAGCAACAGCTTGCCGCCGAGCAATCACGCTCGCGTGTGAAGGATGTCGAGCTTGCCGAGCTGGCCGCCGTGGTCGCCCGCAACCGCGAGCGGGTGATTGCCGAGACGGCTATCTTTTCGAAACAAGTCGCCGAGGTTGAAAAACAATGAGCACACTCGACACGATTCTCGGCACCGCCTTCGCCGCGGCCGATCGCGTCCGACACAACGCACTCGTCAAAGCCGCCGACGTTCGCCCCACCGGCATCACTGCCAGCTCGCCAAGCGTTGTGTCACGCAACATGAGCCGAGGTGCCGAGGTGCAGTATCAGCACTTCAACGGCTGGCAGTATGTCGCGATCCGTGCCATCGCTCAGCGGATCGCGGGGCAGTCTGTTTGCGTCGGGCGACTGACGAAGAAACAGACGATCCGCAAAGCGATGGCCGCGAAGATGCCCCGCATGTTCAAGTCGATGGCCGATCGTGTCGTGCCGCTCGACTCGCACCCGTTGCGTGATGCGATCGCGGACCCTAACCCGTTGATGGTTCGATGGTCGCTTTTGTACGTGACCGTGGCGGGCTTGGAACTCACCGGGAAAGCCTTCTGGTGGATGGTCGACACACCGGACGGCTTGCAAATCTGGCCCGTCCCCGCGCACTGGGTCGAACCAATGGACAACATGCGCACGGCCTGGCTCATTCGACCGCCCCACTCGCCCGAGCCGATCCCCGTCCCGGGCGACGCAATGGCGTTCTTCTACCTGCCCGACCCGAGCGACCCCTTCGGCGCGGTGTCGCCGCTGTCGACACAAGCGAACGCCGTCGACGCCGATGAGGCCATTCAAGAAGCTCAGCGGCGAGCATTTCAAAACGGCGTGTTTCCCAAAATGGTCATCACCGCTGGCCGCTTGCCGGGCATGAACGGCGGCGAAGGTCAGCGGCCGATTCTTGAAGAGGGGCAACGCAAGCAGATCATCGCCGCGATCAAGACGCTCTACCAAGGCGTGGCGAAGTACGACGAGCCGATCATTCTCGATGGCCTGATCGAGAGCGTGAACAAGATCAGCAACACGCCCGCCGAGATGGACTTCCTGGCCAGTGGGAAGCAAACGAAGTCGCGGATCATGCAAGCCTTTGGCGTGAACCCAATGGTCACCGGTGAGATTGAAGGGGCTAACCGCGCCCAAGCCGTGGTCGCCGAAGAGAACTTTTGCAGCAACGCGATCAACCCGCTGCTTGAAATGATGAGCCAAGTAATGACCGCGTGGGTGGGCTCGGCCTATGCCAGCGATCGCGAGAAGCTCGTCGTCTGGATTGAATGTTGCAAGCCGCATGACGCCGAGCAAAGCCTCAAGGAATGGGAAGTCGGGCTGAAGCTCGGCGCAGCAACACCCAATGAGTACCGGGTGACCGTGCTTAACCTCCCTGCGATCGCGGGGCTCGATGATCCATACGTGCCGGTGGGCATGATGGCCCGCGACGACGGCGATGAAACAACCGAACCATCCACCGGCGATCCCTACGGACTAACCGATGGATCGTAACCAATACCTCCGACAGCAGTGGCTCGTAGCTCACGCTGTCAGCGAGCGGGCTGTGACGAGAAAGATCGAAAGGTTTTTCACGTCGCAGCTCGCTCGTCTTTTGAAACAGCTCGGCCCAATCGACGCAATGGCCCCCTCGATCATCGAAGTCATCTTCGACATCGAAGCCGAGCACCGGCGATTCATGCGGTTCATGGAACCGCACCTGTTGCAAACGATGGTGCAGGGGTACGACCTTGAGCGCCGTGTGATCGCGATCGCGGAAGAGGATCAACGCAAGAGCATCGCCGGGCTACTCGGCCAATTGCCGCCCGCGAACGCATCGGGCATGGTGTCGCAGCTTCA
>JAEUIL010000213.1 GCA_016794255.1 Planctomycetaceae bacterium
TGGTCTTTGCCCCGTTTGCCGAGCCGCTGATGTTCTTGTTCATCGGTTCGTTCATCCTGGCCCGGGCGATCTTCGTGCATCATCTCGATCGACGACTGGCGTTTGGCGTGTTGTCGCAGCCGTTCATCGGCGCGAGCCCGAGCCGCATTCTGTTCGCGTTCGGGGCTGTGACGGCGACGCTGTCCGCCTGGATGTCAAACACCGCCACGACCGCCATGATGTTCGCGATCGGCATGAGCATCTTGGCATTTCTCATGCGCCGCCGCGCTGATGGCGGCGTGCTCGATCGCCGCTACGCCACCGGCCTGATGTTGATGACGTCCTTTGCCGCGAGCATCGGCGGTCTGGCAACGCCGGTCGGCAGCCCGCCTAATCTCATCGGCAAAGGCTATCTCGAAAAGGCGATCGGTGCGCCGATCACGTTCTTTCAGTGGATGACGATCGGCGTGCCCGTCGTGGTGATTCTGTTTCTGTTCATGTACACGTACTTGAATTGGCTTTGCCCGGCCGGTGTTTCGAGCGCCGCGGGAAGCGAGGCGATGATCGCCGACGAGCGCCGCAAACTGGGGCCGTGGACCCGAGCGCAGAAGTCGACGATGGTGGCGTTTCTGTTCACGGTGTCGCTGTGGATCGCACCCGGTCTGTTTGCCTTGATACTGGGTAGCGAGCACGCTTGGTACGAGCCGCTCACGAAACGGTACTTGGCCGAGGCGGTCGTGGCGGTGCTGGGCGCGGTGCTGTTGTTCATCCTGCCCGGCAACGGCGCGGGTGAACGGGCCATGACCTGGGACGAGGCCACGAAGATCGACTGGGGCGTCGTGTTGATCTATGGCGGCGGCTTCACGCTGAGTGTGCTGGCCGAGCAAACCGGTCTGGCGCAGGCGTTGGCTGAAGCGATGAAACAGGCGTTCGTGTTTGAACAAGAGTGGACCTTGATCCTGGTGGCGACGCTCGTGGCGGCGCTGACCTCGGAACTCACGTCGAACACGGCCAGCGCGCAGCTCGTCGTGCCGTTTGTGATTGGCTATGCGAAAGCGATCGACGTCGATCCGCTGGGCCCCGGCCTGGCCGCGACGTTTGGTTCGAGCCTGGGTTTCATGCTGCCGGTCTCGACCCCGTGCAACGCGATTGTCTACGGCTCGGGCTACATCCCGATCGGTCGCATGGTGCGTTACGGATTCGTTCTCGACATCGCCGGCGTGATCGTGGTTACGACGCTGATTACGCTGATGTTGCCGCTGTTGCGCGGGTAGTTGGTTTGTGGGCTGCTTGTTGCCGCAGGGGTGATCGACTATTGTGGCGGCTCACAAGTCGGGTCAGATCGAAATGTCTTTGCAAGGAGTCTAGCGGTGCGATTGGTCAGCTATTTGAGTTCAACCGGTCCGCGGGTGGCGGGTGTGCGGCAGGGGCAATTCGTCGACCTGAACGCGAATGATCCAGCCTTGCCGAGCACGATGGAAGCGTTGCTTGCCGCAGGTGCCGAGGCCCTGACCCGCGCTGCCGAAGTGACCGCCAAGGGGAAGCCGCTCGACGGCGAAGTGCAACTGCTGGCTCCGGTGCCGCGACCGGGCAAGGTGTTGTGCGTCGGTCTGAACTATGCCGACCACGCCCGAGAAAGCGGTCAGCAACCGCCCCCCGAGCCCGTGCTGTTCAACAAACTGCTCACGGCTGTCTCTGCGCCGGGAGCGCCGATCGTCGTGCCGCGGATCAGCCAAGAAGTTGACTACGAAGCCGAGTTGGTCGTCGTCATCGGTCGGCAAGGGCGGTACATTCCCGAGGCCGACGCGCTCGACTATGTCGCTGGATACACGGTCGGCAACGACGTCTCGGCCCGCGATTGGCAGTTACGCAAGCCGGGCGGCCAATGGCTGTTGGGCAAGACATTCGACGGCTTCGCGCCGTTTGGTCCGCACTTAGTGACGGCCGACGAGGTTGGCAACCCCGGCAAGCTCCGCATTCAGTTGCGGCTCAACGGTCAGACGATGCAAGACTCGACCACCGAGCAGTTGATCTTTTCGATCGACAAGCTGGTGGCGTACGTGTCGCAGGTCTGCACGTTGTTGCCGGGCGACATCATTTTCACCGGCACGCCACCGGGTGTTGGCGCGGCGCGGAAGCCGCCGGTTTTCTTGAAGCCGGGGGATGTGGTCGAAGTCGAGATCGAAAAACTCGGCGTGCTGCGCAATCCCGTGGTGGCTGAAGCGGCTCGCTAGAACCAAGTTCTTGAAACAGAGTTACGTGTCATGATGAGTTCGGCACTGCGGCGATGGGTCGTTCTGGTTTGGCTGTGGTTCGTTCCTGTCGTAAGCGCCGCGGAGCGCGTGACGCTCTCCGTTGCCAGTTCCGTCGACCGAGCCGAGCAAAAGTGCTACCTGCACTTACCGCAGGGTTACGATTCGCAAGGTGAGCCGCGGCCGTTGTTGGTCCATCTTCATAGTTGGAGCGGCGATGTCGAGCAACGCAATGTGCCGCAAGAGGTCGCCGCCGAAGCACACGGGTGGCTGGTGCTGACACCGAACTTTCGTGGCCGCAACGATCGGCCCGAGGCGTGTGGATCGCAGCTGGCTCAGCAAGATATTCTCGACGCGGTCGCGTGGGTGCAGGCCCGGTATCGCGTCGACCCGCGGCGTATTTATCTCACCGGTTCGTCGGGGGGCGGACACATGACGCTGCTCATGGCGGGTCGTCATCCGCAGGTGTGGGCCGCGGCGAGCGCCTGGGTCGGCATCAGTGATCTCGCGGCGTGGCATGAGATGCACGCCAAAGATCGTTATGGTCAGAACATGCGGAATGCGTGTGGTGGTGCGCCGGGAACGAACGCGAAAATTGACGACGAGTACCGGCAACGTTCGCCGTTGACGCACTTGGCCGGCGCGGTCAACGTGCCGCTCGACATTGCCGCGGGTATTCACGACGGACACCGCGGCTCGGTCCCCATTCGTCACTCGCTGAACGCCTTTAACGTGGTCGCCGCGGCCCAGAAGCTCACGGGCGTTTCCGACGCCGAGATTGCGGAACTCAGCGTTCCCGGCGGACGATTGTCGCGACCGCAGCCGACCGACTACGTGATTGACCCCGCCTACCTTCGTGCGATTTACTTACGTCGACAGGCTGGCAAATGTCGCGTGACGATCTTTGAAGGTGGCCACGAGGGGCTTGCCGAGGCGGCGGTGGAGTTTCTGAGCCAGCATGCCAAGCCGGAGTGAGACTCAGCATGGAGCCGGATGAGTCTGCGCCGCTGTCGCCCGCCGCGCGCGAACATAACCGCCGCATGTGGGATCAGCGAGCCCGCAACCAGCAACGGTTTACCCGGCCCGCCAGCGACGACGATGTCGCCAATCCGCTCACGAAAGTCGATGTCGCGTGGTTCGGCGAACTGCGCGGCAAGCGTCTGCTTTGTCTGGCGGCGGGCGGCGGTCGACAGAGCGTGCTGTACGCCGCCGCCGGCGCGATCGTGACCGTGGTCGATGTCAGCGGCGAGCAGTTGGCCATCGATCGTCAGGTGGCGCGCGAGCGTGGCCTGGATATCACCGCCGTCGAGGCGTCGATGGACGATCTCTCGGCGTTCGCCCCCGGCTGTTTCGACGCGGTCATGCAACCGGTCAGCACGTGTTATCTGCCCGATATTCACGCGGTGTATCGGGAAGTGGCCCGAGTCATGGCCCCGGGCGGGATCTACGTGAGCCAGCACAAGCAGCCGACGAGCTTGCAGGCATCGGTCGAGCCAAGCCCGTTGGGTTACACAATCGCCGAACCCTATTATCGCTCGGGCCCGTTGCCGAACGTAAAAGGAAGTCTGCACCGCGAAGATGGCACGCTCGAGTTCCTGCATCGCTGGGAAGATTTGATCGGCGGCCTGTGTCGCGCGGGCTTCGTGATCGAGGATCTGAGCGAACCGATGCACTCGAAGCCCGACGCGCCAGCCGGCACGTTCGCGCATCGCAGCCGATTCATCGCCCCTTACGTGCGAATCAAGGCCCGGCGCGTCGGCGATGCGGCGATCAAGGCGACCGCCCGCGTTTGGGTCCCGGGCAGCTAGAACCACGCGCGACACATCAACACTCGACTTCGTCGATTTCGTTCATCGTGGGCCACACGCCGGCCCGATCCTCGCCGTACCACTGGTCGAGCACTTGCGACCAATCGGCGTTGTTCGTCACACGTATAAATGCGTAACGAGCGGCAAGCCCGTCGGGATGTTAGCGCGAATACTTGATGCC
>JAEUIL010000256.1 GCA_016794255.1 Planctomycetaceae bacterium
GAGCTATGAGAGATAAGTTCTGGGTGCTTCGTGCTTGGTACTTGGTTTGTCGTATGCAGGTAGTCGTGCTGGCTTGGTTGGTGGTACTTGGTTGTATGCTGATGGCGGAGGGGACCGCTTTCAGCCAAAAACCAAGCACGAAGAACCAAGCACCAGGAACCGACATTTTTCGCCCTGAGGCGGGCAAGTTTCCGCCCCTCGACAAGTCGCTCGCCTATCGCGGTGAATTGGTGTTCGTCGATCATGCGAACCGCCGCGGCAGCCTTCGCGTGCAAGGGGCCGGGACGTATTTCCGTAATGCTCCGCACCCGTTTGCGCTGCTGCCCTACGGCATGGTGCGGTATCACGGCGCTCCGGCCGAGCTGCGCGACGTTCCGCTCGGTACCGTGCTGCATGTCCGAGCTTTTCTCCCGCCCGATCCGAAGACTTCTGTGGTGCCCGTGTTGCCGTTCAACAACCGCGAGAAGAACGCGGGCTACAGCGGCGCGGGCACGGCTCCGGCCGAGAATCACTTGCTGCTGGCCGAGGATGAGCCGAGCTACTGTTTGCGTGAAGGGAAGGCTTGGAAGCTGAAGGAAATCGACGTTCAGAACCAAGCGGGGCTGATCGTCGCGAGTCGTGAACGGCTCGCCGGTGGCGACGGCCCGGCCGAGGACGAAAAGCTAACGTTCGATGCCGCGACGCGCATCTGGCGCGGCCGCGAATGTCTGAGCGTGGCCGAGTGGATCGCCGAAGGGGCGTGGCCCGCCGAGGGCAAGCGAGCGCTCGACGGCCCACCGGTGTTGCTTGGCATTACCTGGAGGCCCACGCCCGGCGGGATTTTTACCCGCTTTCATATCTCTGACATTTGGTGGGATGAGGCTGCGATCCAGCGCGCCTCTGGCAACCAGACCGAGGTTCACAAGGCGTTCATCCGCAGTCGTTGGATGCCCGCCTGGATCGATGCCGTCGAGTACGGCAAGTTCGGTCGGGCAACAGTGACCGCGACGTTGTTCGGTGGCATGGATCCTTCGCTGTACGCCGATTTCACGAAGGACGCTCCCGCCCTGATGAGCGCCGTCGAGAACACGTTAAAGCACACGCACGGCGCATACGGCCCGGCTCACATGGCCTCCCGCGGCACGATTCTGGCGGTCACCAAGGCCGACGGAGAAGTACCGCTCGGCAGCAGCGGCATTCAAATCCGCTTCGAGACCGATTTGATTATCGAAGGGATTCGTCCCACGCGTGTTGTGCGAGTGCGGCCCGCCAGTTGGCCGCAAGTCGATGTCCCGCGTGAGGAATATCTCGGCGATGGCAGCGCCGAGGAACGCTTTCCGACCCCCGCCATCTTTCCCAAGTATTAAATCAAGATCGTTCTGAGTTCGCCGTTCTCCGTGCTCAAAGGTGCCGAGCATCGGTGTCAAACAAGAACCCTGCACCTTGGCGTGATTTCATGAAGCTTGCGATCCTCACGTTAACTGCCTTAACATTCTCGACCGTCACCGCCTGGGCTCTCGATCCACACGTCGAGGCGGTCATCCGGATCGTCGAAGGAGCCAAAGGCAAAGTCGAAAAGACCGAGGACGGCAAGAGCCTCAAGCTCGTCGACCTAGCCGTGCCGGGAGCCGGGCCGCATGACCATCGAAAAAGCGATCCCTACGACGCAGCGTTCTTCGAGCATCTCGGTCACATCGCAACGCTCGAATCGCTCCATATCATCTCCACCAAGGCCAACGACGAGTGGATCAAGCCGCTCGGCAAGCTCACGAATCTCAAGTCGTTGCGCTTTGTGAACAACGGCAAGCTTACCGACGCCGGTATGGAAACGTTTGCCGGCCTGACGAATCTCGAATCGTTTTCGTTTGTCGGCACGGGCATCACGGGCCGCGCTTATGCCAAATGCACGAACTGGAGCAAAGTGGCTCGCGTCAGCCATCGTGGTAGCCAGATAGATGACGAGGGATTGAAGGAACTTTGCGAGCACCTGCCGAATCTTGAGAACATTAGTCTGGCGCATGCGCACTTCACCGACGCAGGCGCTCCGCACTTGGCCAAGCTCACAAAGCTCAAGGGGCTCGAAATCGGCACTGCCGCGGCGACGCCAGCGAGCTTGCAGCACATTCGCGCTTTGCCGCTAGAGTATCTGCAACTCGGCGAAGGTTTCGACAAATCCGAGTCGCTGCCGCTGATCGCCGACATCAAAACGCTCAAACGTCTCACGTTGACCAACTGCCGAACGATCACCGCCGATGACCTGAAACAGCTCACGGCAATGAAGCAGCTCGAATCGCTCGAACTCGGCAGTCCGGAATTGCCCGACGAACGGCTGCCACTCTTGCAAGCGTTTTCGCACCTCAAGGAACTGAAACTCATCGATCGCAAGACCGGCTATTCGGCCGACACACAAGCGAAGATCAAAGCCCTTCTCCCGCGGGTCAATGTGGTCTTTTGAACGCTCGACATGACGACGTTCGGTGATGCGCGTCAAGCAAGCTACAACGCCCTTTGTTCGGATTGCATTAGCGATCTAGATCGGTGCGGCTGACCGATCTACAACCGAGTCAGTTTCGTTGCTCAGCGCTAGTCAGTCGGGATCGGGTATCATGAATCCGCACGCGAATCATACCGCAACTGCCTATGCGCGGCGGATGGCAGGACCGCTGCTCATCGCCGTGGCGGTGCTCGCGGCATACTCGAGCGGGCTGAGCGGACCGTTCGTGCTCGACGATTTGCCGGTGATCGTCGAAGATCCGGCCGTGGAACACGGGGCGCCACCGTCGTTTTGGCTCTCGCATCCGCGCGGGATCGGCGTCTATTCGTTTCGCGTCCAGCGGTGGATGAATGCGTCGCTGCCGGCGTTGCATGGCGTGAACGTGCTCATTCACCTGCTCAACGCGTGGCTGCTTTACGGCATCGTGCGGCGCACACTCACAGTCCCGCGATTGAACGCTGCGTTCGCGTCGCAGGCGGCGAATTTGGCGCTGGCGGTGGCACTGGTGTGGTCGTTGCATCCCCTCGCGACTCAAGCCGTGACGTATCTCGTGCAGCGTTTCGAGTCGCTCGCCACGCTGTTCTACCTGTTGGCGATATACGGTTGCATCCGTGGCATCACCGAGCACCGCGGTTGGTGGTGTTTGTCGCTCGCAGCCATCGCGCTCGGTTTGCGAACGAAAGAGATCGTCGTGACCGCCCCATTCGTCTTGCTGTGGTGGGATCGCGCGTTCGCCGCGGCGAGTTGGCGCGACGTGTGGTCGCGTAAAGCTTGTTACGCCGGCGTGATCGCCGTGACGGGCGTCGGGTTGTGGCCCTGGTTCGGCGCGTTGCACGAGCGTCTGTGGCCGCAGCTTGTCAGCACTGAGGGGCAACACCTGCGGGCAGATGTCGACAACGAAGCGACCGAGTTGGTGATCAAAGACGTCTCGCCCTACGACTATCTCGCCAGCCAGCCAGGCGTGATTTTGCATTACCTGCGGCTGGCGGCGCTGCCCGTCGGACTGTGCTTCGATTACGAGTGGCCGGTGGCCCGTGAGTGGCGGGCGATCGCGGGCCCGGGAGCGATTGTCGGCGCGATGGTGCTCGCTACTTTGGCTGGCGTCTGGTTTGGGCCGCGGGCAAGTTTCCTCGCCGGCTGCTATTTCCTGGTGCTCGCGCCCACTTCGACCATCGTGCCGATCCGCGATCTGTGCGTCGAGCATCGCATGTATCTGCCGCTGGCCGCTGTGGTGACGGCAGCCGTCATTGCCATTTACAACGGGCTCGTTAAACCTCGGCCATGGACTCGTCAGGCGATCGCCGGTCGAGCGCTGATCGCGGTATGCATCGTGTTCGGTGGACTGACGTTTCTCCGCAATCGCGATTATGCGACCGATGTCGCGTTGTGGCACGATACGGTGGTGAAAGCTCCGCACAATGCCCGAGCTCATTACAACTACGCCCGCACTTTGGTCGCCTTGCCCCAGCCGACTCAGGCACAGGCCATGGAAGCCAAACAACACTTCGAGTGGGTGATCGAACACCGGCCACCCGCGCCGCGTGCTCACAACAGTCTGGGACTATTGCTGCTGCGGCTCGGCGATGCGGCGGGGGCCCGCGAGCAGTTTGCGATTGCCGCGCGGCTGCGACCGGATTTCATGGTGACGCACAACAATCTCGGCATTCTCTATGCCCGCGAAGGAAAGCTGAGCGAAGCGATCGAGGCTTATCGCAAAGCACTGGCGCTCAATCCCGACTACGCCGAGGCGCACAATAATCTGGCGATTGCACTCTCCCGCTCTGGCGATAACGCCACCGCCATCGAGCATTTGCGCGAAGCGTTGCGACTCGAGCCAGACTATCCGGCCGCGCAGAAGAACTTGCAGACGATCGAAAAACAAGCGACTGCTCCGTGACGAGATCCGGGCTGTATGCCCGAGCTGCTCCCGGTCAAAGCGAGACAGCAGCGCCCCGCGCCGCATGTGGACCGTCACCAGCGGCGCGCCCGTTCGTTGCGTTTCACGACGGGGAACCACTTACGCCCACGAACCGCTGACGATCAGCGAGTACAACAGCGGTATCGTCACTGATTGTCGCGATTACAACATCGGCGCTATTTGGTCTTGCCGCGTTTGGCCTTGGCCGGATTCTTACCGCGCGGTTGCTGCGACAAAGTTTTTCGCGCGAGCTCGGTGAACTCATCGGTCTGCCGTTGCCAAATCTGTTCCAATTCGCGCGCCTTGTCCGGCATTGATGCGGCTAAGTTGTGTTGCTCGGCGCGATCGGTTCGCAAGTCGTACAGTTCCCAGGGTTCGTCGCGAGCGGCAACCAACTTCCAATCACCCACGCGCACCGCTCGGTTCCCTTCGTGCAGCCACCATAAACTTTCGCGCTCGATCGTTACATCCTGCTTGAAGGCCGGCATTAAACTCTTGCCCGGCGCGGGGGGAATCGGTTCGCCGTCCCAGGCCTTCGGCTTCTCGATGCCCGCCAACTCGAGGATCGTCGGCACGATGTCGATCATATGAGCGGGCGTGTGCCGTAGCTCGTTCTTGGCCTGAATGCCGCGTGGCCAATGGGCAATAAGCGGCGTGCTGATGCCCCCTTCGTGAACCCAGGTCTTGTGACGGCGATGCGGCGTGTTGGCAACGCTCGAGAACCCCGGCCCGAGACAAAGATACGAGGCCGCGCTCCCCGGCGGCGCTTGCGGATCATGCCCGCCGTGACGAACCATGATCTCGGCGCTTGCACCATTGTCAGACGCAAAGAGAATCAACGTGTTCTCAAACGCGTTCATGGCTTTCAATTGAGCGATGATCCGGCCGATCTCACGATCCATACGATCGACCATCGCCGCGTGAATCGCCATCTTCGTGGCTTGAAAGCGGCGCTGAGTTTCATTCAGTTCTTGCCACGGCAGCGGACGGTTCACCTCGCCCGCGCCGAGCTTAGCGATCGACTCAGGAAACGCGTACGGCGGCCCCACTTCGCGTTCGAGCGGCGAGAGCTGCGTTCGCGTGATCCCCAACGACTTCTGCCGTTCGTAACGTGCTTGACGGGCCACGTCCCAACCCGCGAGATAGCGATCGCGGTACTTGGCGATGTCCTCGGGCAAGGCATGCAGCGGAAAGTGCGGAGCGATGAAGGGAATGTAATGGAGGAATGGACGATCGGCGAACTGCGCGGCATGTTGCTTAAGACAATCGATTGCATGATCGGCCGTGGCGATCGTGGCGTAGTAACCAGTTTCATCGGCCGCGGGTTTGACGGGCACGTCGTCGAGCGAGTTGCCTGCGGCGGTAAAGAAGTTGCCTTGATTACGCATGTCAAGTGAGCGATCGAAACCACCGGCTAGCACCGGGCCGTCGATATGCCACTTGCCGCTGTGATAACTACGATATCCGAGCGGCTTGAGAAAGTCGGGAAGCAGGCGAGCCCATTTCTGGCGAATCGCTTGACCGCCGCCGGGCACGGTCGGCAGCGCATCGCGATGCGTTTGCTGAGCGTAGTAACCTGTCATCAGCGCCGCCCGCGTGGGCCAGCACCGGGCCGTATTGTAGAACTGCGTGAATCGCACACCTTGATTCGCCAGCGCATCGAGTTGCGGCGTATCGATCTCGCCGCCGTAACAACCCAAATCGGAGTAGCCGAGGTCATCGGCAAGGATCAGCAGGATGTTTGGTCTACCCTGAGGATCGGCACAATCGGCCTTATTGTCCGAGCACATGGACCATTCGAGCGAGGCCGCAATCATGATGACTGTAGCTGTTCTGTGTAGCAAACCGCCTAGAATATCTAGGTAGTGCGTGATTCGGCCTAGTCGCATGATTGACCTCGGTTAGGGAAGCGAACTCGAGACGAAGCAAGGGAACCTAAGGGATGCTTTGAGGCGTTTCGGACGGCGCAATATCAGCCGCCGAGCAAGGGGTGTCAATCATTGGAGAGAAATTGAACCATGGGAAGACCA
>JAEUIL010000301.1 GCA_016794255.1 Planctomycetaceae bacterium
CCTAACGTCGACGCCAAAACATAGCTCATTGGCCCATAGCTGTTATTGTGCTGATACAGTGCAATCAAAGCGATGTGCTGTGCCGCTTGTGCAAAGTACTGCTGCCATTCGATCTGCTTGGCGATTGGCTCCGCGATGGAACGCTCCGAGGAAGGCAGCCTGATTATTGTCGCTAAGAACTTGTCGATAGGCCAATTCGCATCGGCCGTCCATTCGGCAATCTGCTGCTCAATCCGAGATGCAACTTGATGGGGTTCGGGATTCGGAATCGCATTGAGTTCACTACAGAACTGGGCCACCGTACATTTCGCGTTGAGCGAAACAGTGGTTTCAAATAGAGTTGCCTGCTGTGCATCGAACGCTTGTAGTGGATACGCGCGAAGTGTTACTTGGTCACCGGTTGATCGGACGGAGAACAAGTGGGAACGTCCCGCTGGAAATTGCGCTAGGGCGGATAGGAGAGGATGACTATGGTAACGTGGATTAAGTTTAAGTATGACCTCGTTGATGAGCCGTGCGTTCGGGAACCGTAGATCACCATCGCGTGGCTGGGCAGGTAGCTCACCTTTCGTTGGCTTTTCGCCGACTGCGGTCCAAAATACTTCTACGCCCGCAAATTCCAAATCAAGCTGGCTTTCGATGATTTTTCGGAACCTTGAGTGTAACTCGCCGTAGTAGTTGCCCGTGACTCGACACTCGAGCTCCAATGCTCGAACGGCAGCGATGATTCGTGAGGCGCACGCAAAAGCTACGTTAGCCGCAGAGTCGGGCTGATGGGGTTGTGGCATCATGGCTTTCGCTGCTTTGTCCATAGAAGTTCGCGTAGAACGCATCTCGCAGCCCCAGCAACTGGTCGGCTGGGCACTTGCTTTTCACAACAACGTGCTCGCCATCGTAGTGCGACCAGTCGGGGTCGAAGATCAGATCTTGCTCAAGGTACTCGCTAAATAACGCGGTACCAGGGTAAGGCGTGATGAACTGGACAAATGGCAAGTCCATTCGGATGCCGTGATCGACCCCGAGTCGCCCCAGCCGCTCTAGCCCGTAGGCCACGTCTGCCGCGGTCTCGTGCGGAGCTCCGATAATGTAGGCCGGACACAAGGTAATCCCGTGGTCGGTCAGGTGTCGGCACAATTCTTCCACGTTTGTTCCGCCGGCCTTGTGGTAGCCGCGAAGTGTCGCCGGAAGAAATGACTCCAACCCGATGATCGCACGCACGTATCCCGAACGCCTGAGCAAGGGGAGCAACTGGCGGATGGGCGCTTTTTGCAGGTCGGTCAGTTTCATGAAGCTCTGCCATTCGACAGGGCTGCCGCGATCTACCAGGCCTTGAGCAATTTGTTCGACGCGCTTGGGATAGGCGAAAAAGTCCTCGTCCCACATGCCGATCGCTTCAACGCTATGCTCGCGCACGAGCAACGCAACTTCATCGAGAATCTGTGAAGTCGTGCGAGTATCGACCTTCGCGTAGCGTCCAGCCGTGTGGCAGAATGTGCAGTGGTAGCGGCACCCTCGCATGGTGTGCATCGTTGCATAGGTCTTGCCCGGAAACGCTTCGGAGCAATAGCGGTTCATCGGCAGACCGTGACGACTCATCATTGGCAGCTCGGCCAGGGCGATTCGGCCCGAGTCATGCCGCGCTCCGTGCCAGATCCCATCCTGATCCCGGTACGCACAGCCGGGAATTTCATCGGGTGAAACGCCTGAGCCATACGCCAACAGCGAGCTTTCACCATCGCCGATGATCAGGGCATCTGTATCCAAAAGTGCGGCCACGGATTGCCACTGCTGCGCCGTAATACATTCCCCCCCGGCGATTATGCGAATCGCCGGAAAACTCTTCCGAATTGTGGCGATGGCTCGCTGCGTGGCGGCGAGATTGAAATTCCGCACCGAGAAGCCGATCACATCCGGCGCGTAGTCGGCGATCTCGCGGCACAGGGCTTGGTCCGCATCGTGCTGAAAGAGATGCGTGAGCCGGCAGTCCAGGCCGTGCTGTTCGAGAAAAGCGGCGATGTAGCAAATGCCAATCGGCTCAGAATACGACAGGTGCGAGGGACCGCCTGGCGGTTTATCAAGCTTCACGAGCATGACTCGGCGTTCACTCACGGCGACACCTCGGAGTGAGCATTATTCGCCTTAGAGAATCGGGTGACGCGTCCATCCGTCAGCTCTAGCACCAGATCCCCCCACCGCTCGGCGAGGGCGTGGTCGTGCGTAACCATGATGGTGGTGATCCGCTTGCGGCGTATCCATCCGCGCGACCAGCCGAGGATGTCCTCTTTGACCACCGGATCGAGGTTCGCCACAAATTCGTCGAGACAGAGTATCGCCGGCGAAGCCTGCGTATCGCCGATTCGCACCATCGCCATCAGGAGGGCTAACTGCTGGCGCTGGCCCCCAGAAAGCTCCGCTACAGGCGTGTGTCGGTAAGCATCGAAGCGGTCTTCGAGGTCCGCTTCCCGCAGGAACTCGGATATCGCAACTTGATAGCGGGTCGCGGGAAACGACCAAAGAAAATCATTCGCCCCGCTGGACTTCGCCAGCGCCAGGTTCTCAAACGCCGTCATCGACGGAACGACGCCCAGGCTCACGTCCTGAAACACTGAAACAATGTTCGCCCGTTGGCCATTGAGCCGAGAACCGGCTACCGTGATCTCGCCAGCGTCGAAAGAAAACACTTGCCGGACGCAATTCAGAAGTGTGGTCTTGCCGGACCCATTGTGCCCGAGGATCGACAGAATCTGGCCCTCCTCCAATGCAAAGTTCACGTCGGACAACGCGCATACGACGCGCCCACCCGGCGTGGCGAACGACTTGCTCAAGTTGGAAACGGTTAGGAAAGGCATTTGCTTACGCCGCATGCATACGAATCTTTTCGAGGACATTCTGGCCAATGTGCCCGCGTTCCTTCGCAACATAAACGAAGACAATCACGATGACCGACGTGACCAGATCGAGCGATCCATCTGGCAAGCCGAGGCTTAACGCGAGCAGGCGAACAAGCTGAAGGATCAACGTTCCAGCAACACAAGCGAGCAGCGCCGGCAGCAAAGTGCGACTCGGAAAAAGCGTTTCGCCCAGCATAATTGCCGCCAAGGCGTTGATCGCCATCCCTCGCCCCATATTGATGCTGCAATATCCGGCGCGCTGCGAGAATAACACGGCCGCCAGGCCGATGACTCCGTTCGCTAGCGCCAATCCGACGATGTCCCAGGCCAAAAGGGAGTACTTCAACTCATTTACCAAGTCTGGATTCTCCCCCCTCGCTCTCAGCACGTAGCCCACGCCGGTGTACATCAAGGCCATCAACCCGAAAAGAATCACCGCCAACACCAGGGTCGATCCGACAATTCCCGTAGCTAGGATCGCATTCATGTCGGGAAGAACGGTTGCCAACACCCAGCTATCCGGCAAGGTCAGGCTTGGTTGGCCCGCTATTAGCAGCCCAAGCGAGACGCACATGATCATTGTCAATATGGAAGCAAGGAGAGTTGGCAGACGCACCACGTTTGCCAAAATTGCCGTCACCGCGCCGGCGGCAGCACCAGTCGCTACTCCGGCTAACGTCGCGGCCCACGCTGAACCGGAGGCTACGAGCACGCCCCCGGCCACCATCGCCGACAAGCTGAAGCTGCCTTCTCCGGTGAGGTCGGGAAACCGGAGTGTGCGAAACGACACGTACACGCCGATCGTCACCAGGGATAGGGTCAACGTCGTTTCCACCGTGTATAGCAACTGAAGGGTCGCTACATTCATCGTGTGATCCCCTTGCCATCCTTTTGCCATCTCTCCGGGACAGTCAGTCCGAAGCGCTTGATCTGTTCGACGTTAAAGTACAGCGTCGATTTGCCCACTAGGCGTATCGGCATGTCGGACGGCTTTTCCTTGCCATCGAGAATTGCTGCCGCCATATCGGCCGACGTGGTGCCCAAGTCTCCGTAGTTAAAACCGATTGAGAAAATCGCTCCCTTCTGCACGGTTCCCTCATCGCAGTTGAAGACAGGGAGGTTGACCTCGTTCGCGGTCTTGATCAGCGAGGGAAACGCGGCCTGGACGGTCGCGTCCGTCGGGGCATACAAGACGTCGATCTTGCCCACGACAGCAATAAGCGTGGGCCGAAGTTCGTTTGCACCGGAGACGGGTACGGAGACTGGCTCAAGGTTTTTGTCGGCACATGCGCGCCCGAAATGGGCGAGAATGGCTTTCGAGTTATCCTCGGACGGGTTGTAGATAATGCCGACGCGATTGGCGTCGGGGAGAATCTCCTTGAGGCTGTCAAGCTGCGCCCCGACCGGGCTTAGGTCGCTGGTTCCAGTGACGTTCTTGCCGGGCCTTTCCCAACTGTCGACAAGGCCGGCGGCTAACGGATCGGTGGCTCCGCCCAACACTATGGGCACCGTGGTCGTCTTCTTGACCAGCGACTGTGCTTGATTTGTTCCAATAACGAACACCAGGTCGAAATTGCCGGATGCGAATGACTGCGCGATTTGTTCGGTCTTCGCGGCATCTCCGTCCGAGATCCTTAAGTCGAACTTAACCTGTTCCGGATAGCGCGACGTCAGTCCGCGCTGGAACGATGCCGCCATTTCATCCAGGACGGGATGCCGAACCACCTGAAAGACCCCAACCTTGTACTCGGACTTGGAAGGAGCTTGTCGGGAATTGATGAGGTAGATCAGCCCCACAAGAACTACGATGAACGCAACGCCCGCAAACCAACTTATTTTTCGCATATCGTTATCCCTTCTTAACTTGCCCAAGCGACAGTCACGAGATATTCCGAATAGGAGGCACCCGCCGGCAACGGAACGCACTCAATCCGTGTCGCGCCGCTTTCGCTTAGGACGAGTCTGAATTCCTCGACTGTGCAGACGTGGCCAAGCTGCGTTCCGTTAACTCCCGTGCTTAGTTCAAACAAATTCAGTTCGTTGTGGTTCTTCCCTTCTTCTTTCAGAAAGACCACAAAAGCGGCAACGCCGCCCGGCTGTAAGAGTTGCCGGCACTTGCCGATCCAGTTTACAAGCAGCTTCTGCGGGCAGTATTCCAGTACGTGACTACAAAAGATAGCGTCGAAGCGCGCGTCCGGGCAATAACTTAAGTAGTCTGAAGCGACCCAGATGTAATTGGATGGGTAAGCAAACATCCGCTGTGCGGCGCTCACGATGGGTGGCAGGTCCAAAGCGGTAACGGTAATTCCTGCGTCATTCGTCGCCAGATGGCGACAGAATGTTGACGGCCCTGCGCCAACGTCGAGTATTCGTCTACGAAGCGAGCACCGGTCGCCAAGGAAAGCCGTGTTCCGCTTGGCAATCACATCCATCGCCCGCAAATAGGCTTCCGCGAATGCTGGATCGATTATCTTCCGCTCGTGAAAGCCCGTCGCGGCTCCCGAAGATCTCACTCGCTCGGGCAGTTCTACCCACGCTTCGTAGCAGTAAAAATGGTAAGCGGCAAACGCGATAGACACTTCGTCGTCGCAAGCAAGCAGGCCCGCGGGGGTCAATTCATACTGCTCCCCGTCATATCGAACCAAATCAAGGTCGCCGAGGATCGCCAGAAGCGAACATGCCCATTCGGCATCGACGTTGCATTCGATGGCCAGCTCCTCAATCCTGGCAGGTCGCTGACGAGCGAGCTCAAGCACGCCAAGTTTGAAAGCTACAGCTAGTGCGCGCGACCGCTTGTAGGCTCGCAGTTCGTCCAGAAGTGGCCGCGAACTCAGGTTCATGGGTTCTCTCCCATTACGAACAGGAGATGCCAGGAGAGAATACATAAGTCATCAGACACGATCTTAAGATTGAGATACCTCGATATATGCGAGGCGAGTGTCGCTTCCTGGCTTTCGGTTAAGTGGTCGGGCGTTGCACAGGCAGCGCCAAGCCCAAGCAATTCATGAGCGAACCAAATCGCCTCGCGACGAGTGCTAAACAGCCACGGTGTCGGAGCGACAAACGCGACGCTATTCGAAAAGCCAGCTGAATCAAAGAGGGCCAAGAGCTCGTGCGGCGCGGCAAAATGTGCCTCATGGCCGCTCGCCGACAACTTCGACACGGCGTTATCAAAGAAGGCTGCCGGATCGGCGTCCCCAATATCTAGTTGTGAGAGTCTTTCATGCAAGCCGGTAAGATAGTGCCCCAGCGAAGTCGGATTCTGCAGAGATGTAACCAAGCGGTTGCACGCTGACCCATGCGGCCAAGGAGTGGCCAAAAAATTTGTCAACGAGTTTGTCGGAAGACGCCCAAGGCAGGTTGTAGGATTCGTCCCGACCGACGGAACGTCGGCAATAACTAGGCGGCCGCCCCGGGAAAGCTTTTGTTTCCAAAGCCTGAGAACTTCGAGGCGTCGCTCATTGCATGACGCGGACCTGCCCCCTGATTCGCCGAGGACATGATGGAAGCCAGCATGGCAAATGATGAAGTCAACGGCAGGCAACCGAGAAAACATCACTTCCGAGGTCGCATCTCCTTGCAGTGCCCTCGCACCGTTGGCGCGTAGGCCGGCAAAGTCTGGCGACAGATCAACTAGCAATTGCTTTGGGAATCGCTGGTCCATCGCCGCAGAGGCGAACCCGGTCCCCCCGAAAAGGTCCAGGACAGAGTCTCCTGCAATCGGGGCCAAGTACCTGTACGGTAGCAACTCAAGGAAACGAGCGTATGGAAGTCGACGCATGGCATTCGATTGGCGGCCGCCAATCGAGGCGAAGCGGGACTGGGCAGGGAGAATGCCAAGCGAGTTCTCGTCTTTTTGAGACAATTGCATGGGTGTCGTCAAATCCCCTTAACTTCCGTATTTCAAGAGAGTTACGATGCGTTCGCTAATGCCGGGCTCAGCAGTCTATGACTATTATGCCCGGAACGCGGTCGTTTTCGTTACGGGGCATTACGGCGTGAAGAATTAAGGCGGCGTAGGGAATTAGTGAGCACTTTTGGGTCAACGCCTTTTTCCGGAGCTCGGCCGAGACGCTCGGTTTGGATAGCGGCCGAAACTCCGGAACACCCGAGACTCTCCGCGCCGAAAACACCCCCGACTCTCCAGTTTCACAGCCCCAAAGGTTGCGAAAAGAGGGTAATGCCGCACCAGTGATTGCCCTCCTCGCAACCCAGCCCACGCTGACGTCGTTTTGCCGTTCCGGTCTCGGCGAAGACTCTCGGTAGTCTTTCTATCTCCCGCCGCGTGGGTTAATGATTTTTGCGAGCGCTTTGCCTGCAAGATTCCCATCAACGAGGACGCTGGCGAGCGAAAGTGATCGCACCCGCAATAGCGTTCGCCTTCTCGTCCCGCACTTCCAATCACGCATGCTCTGCATCTGCAGCCTTCAGTCGTTCCGATTCCGCTCACCGGGACGGGACCAGCCTAACGTGGAAGATACGCGAGTGCCAGTAATGCGGCGTCACGAGATTGATGCCGACGTAGCATTACATCTGTGACGGCTGAAGCAATTGCAACGTGCGATTGCTAGTCGTGCAAGAGGTTCACAGTGTTGGGCATTTTCCAAGGAGAGTGAACGATGTATCCTCAAACCGATGCGCATCTAGTAGGACCCTTAAAACCGGAAAAGCGTCGTCGCCGCTCGACGAAGAATTATTCCATGTTGAGATCGAAAAGGGCGGCTGCCGACAGTGAGGCCAATAAACAGCCGATTAACGCTTGTCGCAGTAACGAATTTGTGCTGGAAATCGTCGTCGACTCGGAGCAAGAGGCGTTGATCGAGCAACGGATGAAGGCGGCGACCACGGCAAACCGCTTCGTGCCGGATACGCATGCCGCTGAAATGAAGGCCATCGGCGGTGAAATCCTGAAGGCGAGCCTGAAGGCTCGGGATATCCAGAAGCTGCGGCAATTCGGTCGGGCGCGCACCTCGCCGGTTCTTTTCATCAGCGGCCTACCGGAGATCGGCGAAATCCCATCGAGCCCCTTTCGGGGCTACAATCTGGACCAGTCCCAGGTCGCCTTCGCCGACATGCTGCTGCTCGGCGTCTACGACGTGGCGGGCATCGATCCGGTGGCATACACCTACGAGAATTTCGCCCAGCTCTTTCGCAATGTCGTGGCCAGCCCGGACGCCGTGAACGAGCGTTCCTCGCACGGCTCAAAGGAGCCGCTGGGCTGGCACACGGATAATCCGTGCGGGCGGTTCGAAGGGGATGACCGCATGCTGGCCGTGGCTCATGGTTCCCCGATCCCGCGGTATCTCGCCTTCACGCCGCTGCGGAACCGCGACGCCAGCGGCAAGCCGGTGCCTACCGAGGTCTTGGTGATCGACGCCGCATTGGCCCGGCTCGATGAAATTTCGTTCGCCGTTTTGACGGAGCACGAGTTCCAGGTCAACCCGCCGGCGTCGAACAAAACGGCCCCGCTCTCCGAGGTGCCCCTCTTGGTTCGCCGCGGCGGCCGTTACCTCATTCGGTTTAATGCGGATGCGGAGCAAGTATTCGGCCTGACGGAACGGGCACAGAAGGCGCTCGATGCGTTCAAGGTCGCGATTCACGAGTCGGCCGATGACGTGCTGGAATTCAGCCTTGAACCCTCACGCCTGCTCATTTTCGACAATTACCGTGTCATGCACAAACGCCGCAGCTTCGACATGGGCAGCGACTGGGCCGCCGCCCGTTGGCTGCGGCGGTGTTACGGTTGCATGTCGCTGATGAACGGCGTCTTCGCTGATCGTGTCCACCAGCCTTACGTCTGGGCGTAGGCCCGACCCAGGACTCACCGGGCCACGGCCTCGCTTCGCGAGTTAACCGTGGGGGAAAGCAATGAAAAAGGTCAACAAAGATGTCAATCTCGCCGAGGACGCACTGTGCGCCATGACCGGCGAAGCGACGACTGGTGTTGACCAGAATGAGATGGAGCCACTTTGCCCGGACGATACCCGGAAGGCGTCCGGCGGTCAGGCGAAGGTTGACACAGTGTGGCGAGATTGAAAAGGACGGCTGTTGGCACGTGCGAGCAAATGTCCACCGATGTAAGTGATGAGCAAGCGGCCGGAAGGGCTCTGCCTCCCTCGCCGCTTCCATTTTACTGAAAACCAGGAGTAGGTTTCATCATGCAGGTCCTTCCGCCCATTTCAGGCATATCGTCTGCCGAGCAGTCCATTGAACTGTTGAAGGACTTGCTCGCCATTCCTGGACCATCTGGTCAGGAAGGGCGTGTCATCGAATACCTAAAGTGTGTGCTTCACAGCCTTGGCATTCCGGAGTCGGCGATGGTGGTTGACGACGCCAACAAGTCCAGCCCTTTCGGAGGCGAAGTCGGGAACCTTATTGTGGATCTTCCCGGCGATCTACGGCTACCGCGTCGTTTGTTCGTGGCCCATTGCGACACGGTACCCCTATGTGTTGGAAGCCAGCCGGTGCGCGACGGCCGATACATCGTGTCGGCGAATCCTGCGACGGGGCTAGGGGCCGATAATCGCACTGGCGTAGCGGTCTTGCTCAATCTCGCCGTTGATCTGTTGCGGACTAAGGGAAAACACCCGCCGATTACGCTGTTTTGGACGGTGCAGGAAGAGGTCGGAATGCAGGGTGTTCGCTTCGTCAACACCCAGCATCTTCGCAACCCGAAACTTGCGTTCAACTTCGATGGCGGCAGGGCTGGGAAGCTGACTGTCGGCGCGACAGGCTGTTACCGGATGACGATGAAGTTTACCGGCAAAGCAGTTCATGCAGCACTTCGCCCTGAAGAAGGAATCAACGCAATCACGGCAGCTGCGATGGCTGTTCATGCGATTCATGCCGCTGGGATGCTCGGTCGCATCGGTAGCGGAAATGAGGCCGTGACTACGAATATCGGGGTCGTCGAAGGGGGAAATGCTGTCAATGTTGTACCTGATCGGGTAATCGTGCGGGCAGAAGTCCGCGGGCATGATCCCGTCGCTCGACAGCACATTCTCAATCACTTTTGCCAGACTGCCCAAGACGCAGTCTGTTTGATTCGCAACGCGACCGGTGAGCCAGCGACGGTTCACATTGACTCACACCTTGACTACGAGGCTTTTCGCCTCGACGCGAATGAACCCTGCATCATTGCCGCTGAAGATGCCATTCGTGCGACTGGCTTGGTGCCTATTCGCGCAATTACCGGCGGCGGCATAGACGCCAACTGGATGTACGCGAATGGCATCCCGGTTGTTTCGCTGGGTGCGGGGCAAGTGGATGGCCATACGTTCACCGAAAGGGTCGATCTGGCCGAATTCGAGGCCGCCCTTCATATCGCAAACTATCTTGCGGTTAGTGAAAACGTCTCCAACTGCTGTGAAGTTGGAAACAATCTCTATAGGGAGCGAAGGCATGAACGACACGACGATGCTGACTAATATCCGTCATTTGCTCGCTGAGCAAGGAATCAGCTTCAAGGAAATAGAACACCCGCCGACCTATACGTCGGAAGAATCCGCAGCCGCGCGCGGTGAGGAGTTGGGCGTCGGTGCGAAAGCTCTGCTGCTCAAGACTGACGATGTTTTCCGTCTGTTCGTGCTTCCCGCAGACTTGAAACTCGACTCGGCTGCGATCAAACGGGAACTGAACGTTAAGAAGATTCGCTTTGCCACATCCGACGAACTACGCGAAATGACCGGCCTAGTGCCGGGATCGGTTCCGCCATTCGGTCATCCACTCCTCCCGTTCGAGTTGTTCGCCGAGGAGGCAATGGGGACTAGGTGCGACCTTGTTGCATTTAACGCGGGCTCGCTGACCAATTCGATTATCATGTCGGCCAGGGATTGGGAGGCAATTGCTCGGCCCCACCGTTTTTTCTTTGGGCAAGCCGAAGTGACCTAATAACCGCAACAGGCCGGTTCCGGGGCAAAACAGGAGCCTCGCTGGGCAGCCGGGAAGAGGAGCAATTAACCGTCTTCGCCGGCGACATTGTTCATTTGCTCCACCGATAACTGCCGTGTGCCATCCAGAACGTCGTATAGCTCCCCGGCCACATCACAGCCATTCGCCGAAGCCTCCGGCACTCCGTCGTCAAACGAAACTTCACTTTCGCCTGCGCGATAGATTTCGAGAGCTTCTACTAGAGCGCTTTCAATTTGGGTGTAGCGTCCAATTGGCGTGCTAGCTGAGATGTGTGCCGAGAAAAGTTAGACATCTCTATCCGCTAGCACACGCTACGCAAGCGTGAAACCGCTCTAGCCGCTCTCGGACTGGTTTCGATAAATGATCTCCGTACTACTGCTTGAGTAGCGGACGCGCGCATCGCTTGCGCAGCCGCAGGATGATTCAGCACGGTGGCCTATGCTAGCGATTCGATGGGCAATACTTCGATAGCCTCAGGCGACGAGAGCGAGAATGGCCCGATGGTGGCAGGCTTGAGTTTGGCCAGCGGAGACGTAGCTAATTTCTTGGGCATGATCAGTCCTCTAATAGGGTTAAATGGTCACGATAACAGAGCGGACCCTCTAGTTTTCATCGGCCCCTCCTGAGCAGCTCCGTGCCCAAACTCTCGCCCGCGTACTTTGCGTCGGCGGTTGTGTTTCCCCACACGATCGCCCGAACGCGAGCAACCATTGCATTTGGTCAGTGTCTGGGCGACACAGCAAGGCATGCTTCTGGGCCAAGTGGCGGTGGACCAGAGATCGAATGAAATCACCGCGATGCCTCGACTGTTGACCCTGTTGGAACTGCGGGGCGCGATCATCAGCATCGACGCGATGGGGTGTCAAAAGGAGATCGCCGAGCAGATTGTCGCTGGTGGCGGAGACTACCTAAAAACGTGCCAAACTGCTTGGACGACTTATCCAGGGGCAACTTCGCGATGTAGCGATAGTAGGGTTGTCGCGGACATTTGCGGAAGAATCCAACCGACTGTGCGAATAGACCGCCATAGGATCATCCGAATGGTGTTAGCTGGGAGACGGCCGGGAGGTCGAATAGGTTGTTTCGTCGATCGGCGGACATCGTCACCTCCGGACATAACAGGTGTGAATCGCTCCTTTATAGCCGCTGAATGCGGCTAGAGCCAATTCCTCAGAGAGGGTGAAATCCCCGGCACACTGAACGATCATCACGTTAACGGGGACATCGGCGTGACCATGAACAAGGCCGTCGAATCCCCGCACGGTTGAGTTGGGCCATCTCGGGGAGCATTTCAGCCCAACTACCCTCGGTTTGAATACGGTCCGCGCCAACGATGTTCACGGACAGTTCTTGGAGATGTTGCCTAGAATCACGAACCTCGCTCGACGAGCGTTCCAACGCTTCAATTCCGAACGACGTAACGATCTGGTCCACGAAGTGATTGCGACGGCCTACATTGCCCTTCGCCCGCTTGGTCGAGCAAGGGAAGCAAGACCTTGCGTACGCCACGCCGCTTGCCGACTTTGCCATCCGCCGGATGCTCGATGGTCGCCGGGCCGGCTCATCCATGCGCCGCAACGACGTCATGTTCGAAGTCCGCGGCGAGCTTAGCATCAAGCTGATCCGCCGGTCCAATCGGATTGACGAGTGGCACGAAGCTCTCGTCGAGGATCACCATGCCGGTCCGGTCGAGACCGCCGCGGCCAGAATCGATCTAGTCGACTGGTTGCGGACTTTGCCTGGACGCAACCGGTGCGTTGCCAAGGCACTCAGCCTGCGTGAATCACCCAAGGATGTGGCGAACCGGTTCCGAGTGTCGCCAGCCCGGGTGTCACAGTTGCGGCGCGAATTTGAAGCATCTTGGCTGGGGTACCACGGTGAAGCGGCATGAGCCGATAGCGAGCTCGTGAGGTCGGTAGGACCTCGCGGGCTCGTAGGGTTCTAGATACCTAGTTGACTGAATCCATCGGCGAGTTTGCCAATGATCGCGACCAGTGATGGGTGCTCAGCGCCGAATCGCTGGCCAGCTTGAATCAGGCCCAAAAGAATCGACGGCCGTCTTGCTCGAAACCTCTCGGTATTTTCGACGAATACGGCATGATCGGCCCGAGTAGGCGTGCTAGGCTCAATATCGATCACAACCGGTTCGTTGAAGTGCGGCATGAGATACATCCTTGTATCAAATGGATCTTGCCCTCGATTTCGCGGCCCTGCTTAGGGCCTATCTTGGACAGTAAGTCCGTTCTGCCCGGATATCAAGAGCAAGATCTGGTAGCGCGATCTGAAAGCCGCCTATCGCCCGAATCAAACGGTTTCGCTAATACCACATTCCTTCGAACAGACCGTGTGCGAGTGGGATTGCTCGAAGGGTACGGCAATCGTTCCGAAGGTTAGCCGACGGTTGAAGATGGACGCCGTGTCCGGGAAGTTCGACCGTGAAAATGATTAACGTTAATCAAATCTGTCCAGCGATCATTTCTGGGGCAGCGGCAATCGATCTTGGTCGGCTCTAAACCGACAGCCGCCCGAACTGAATAAGCGTTGAAAGCGTGGCAAATAAAGTGAGGGCGCGCATAGCTATGCCGTGCTTTGATTCAAAGTCACAAGGAGCAAATCCCATGTCTCACATCGTTTCGATTCAGACCGAGGTTCGTGATCCGATCGCCGTGCGATCAGCCTGCGAGCGGCTCAAGCTGCCGCCGCCGACGCAGGGCAGGTTCAAGCTCTTCACGAGCACCGCCACCGGGCTTGGCGTGCAGTTACCTGAGTGGCGATATCCGGTGGTCTGCGACACGACTACCGGTCAGCTCGCCTACGACAACTTCGGTGGTCGCTGGGGTGAGCAAGATCAGCTCGATCGATTTTTGCAGCGGTACGCGATTGAGAAGTGTCGGTTGGAGGCGAGACGGCAAGGACACACGGTCATCGAACAGCCGCTCGCCGATGGTTCGATCAAGCTTACAATTCAGGTCGGAGGTGCGGCATGAACCGACTCATTGAAGTGATCGTCTCGCCGACCGGCCAGACTCGCGTTGAGACCAGGGGGTTCAGCGGTGCGACGTGCCGCGACGCGAGTCGATTCATTGAGCAAGCCTTGGGTAAGGCAACTGAGAAACAGTTAACCGGCGAGTTCTACCGTCAATCTGCGGCAGAGTCCGTACGGCAACAGCAGTAGAAGACAGCTCGCTGTTCAGTCCAACCATTTCCAGTCGGGCAGTTCATCTCGGTCGGCAGCACTCTGCTCCGGCCTGTATTCTCAACAAGGAACCTCATCATGACGCTTTCCGAGCGTTTGTCGGAGTTGGTCCGCGCGTGCTTCACCGGCATCTGGATCGAGTCGCACGAACATCAAGACGCCCTCGCCGAGATCGCGCGGCTCTGCCGTACCGAGAACTGGCGACTCGTGACCTGGGACATCGAACGAGGTTTGACCTCGTCGGGAGCTGGCGAGTCCACCGCCGGGCAAGACCCGTTGGCAGCGATCCGGTCGTTGTCGACGCTTGCCAGCGAGGATGGCGCGGCGCTACTCGTGCTGCAGAATTTTCATCGCTTTCTGCAATCGGCCGAGATCGTGCAGGCTTTGATTCGACAGATTCAGGCCGGCAAGCAACAGCGGACGTTTGTGGTCATCCTGTCGCCAGTCGTGAGCATTCCGGTCGAGCTCGAAAAGCTGCTGATCGTGATCGAACACGAACGCCCCAGTCGCGAGCAGCTCTGGGAGATTGCCCAAGGGATCGCCAACCAGCCGGGGGAATTGCCGACAGGCCCCGAGCGCGAGCAACTGCTCGATGCGACCGTGGGGCTCACACGCTACGAAGCCGAGTCGGCCTACAGTCTGTCACTCGTGAGGCATGGCCGGCTAAACCCCGATGTGCTCTGGCAGCAGAAGGCCCAACTGCTAAAGAAAAGCGGGCCGCTGTCGCTGCACCGCGGCAACGACGATTTCGCGAGTCTCGGTGGACTCTCCGCCCTCAAGGCGTTTTGCAAACGATCGTTGTTGCAACCCCGACGCAACAATCCGCAACGTCGGCCGCGGGGTGTGTTGCTGCTCGGGCTGCCGGGCGTCGGCAAGAGCGCCTTTTGTCGAGCGCTGGGGAACGAAGTGAGCCGACCGACACTGACACTCGATGTCGGTGGGTTGTACGGTTCGCTGGTCGGCGAAACCGAGCGGAACATTCGTCAGGCACTGAGCACGATCGACGCCATGCAACCGGCCGTGGCCATGGTGGACGAGGTCGAAAAGTCGCTCAGTGGCCTAGGCGGCAGTGGCGATAGCGGTGTGTCGACCCGGCTGTTCGGCTCGTTTCTCACTTGGCTGTCGGATCATGATAGCGACGTCTATGTCGTCGCCTCGTGCAACGACATCAGCAAGCTGCCGCCGGAGTTCAGCCGCGCCGAG
>JAEUIL010000304.1 GCA_016794255.1 Planctomycetaceae bacterium
CTCGGCGCGGCTGAACTCCGGCGGCAGCTTGCTGATGTCGTTGCACGAGGCGACGACATAGACGTCGCTATCATGATCCGACAGCCAAGTGAGAAACGAGCCGAACAGCCGGGTCGACACACCGCTATCGCCACTGCCGCCCAGGCCACTGAGCGACTTTTCAACCTCGTCCACCATGGCCACGGCCGGTTGCATGGCGTCGATCGTCTGCAAAGCCTGACGAATGTTCCGCTCGGTCTCACCCACCAGCGAGCCATACAAGCTGCCGACATCCAGCGTCAGTGTCGGTCGGCTCACTTCGTTCCCCAGCGCTCGACAAAAGGCGCTCTTGCCGACGCCCGGTAGTCCGAGCAGCAACACACCTCGTGGTCGACGCTGCGGATCATTGCGTCGGGGTTGCAACAGCGATCGTTTGCAAAACGCCTTGAGGGCCGAGAGTCCACCGAGGCTCGCGAAATCGTCGTTGCCGCGGTGCAGCGACAGCGGACCGCTTTTCTTTAGCAGTTGGGCCTTTTGCTGCCAGAGTACATCAGGTGTTAGTCGACCATGTCGCACCAGTGACAGGCTGTAGGCCGACTCGGCTTCGTAGCGTGTCAGCCCCATCGTCGCATCGAGCAGTTGCTCGCGCTCGGCTCCTGCCGGCAATTCGCCCGGCTGGGTAGCAATCCCTTGGGCAATCTCCCAGAGCTGCTCGCGACTGGGGCGTTCGTGTTCGATCACGATTAGCAGCTTTTCGAGCTCGATCGGGATGCTGACGACTGGTGACAAGACGACCACGAACGTCCGCTGCTGCTTGCCGGCCTGGATTTGCCGAATCAAAGCCTGCACGATCTCGGCCGATTGCAGAAAGCGATGAAAGTTCTGCAATACAAGTAAAGCTGCGCCATCGTCGCTGGCAAGCGTCGACAACGACCGGATCGCCGCCAACGGGTCTTGCCCGGCGGTGGGCTCGCCGTCTCCCGCCGAGGTCAAGCCTTGGTCGATGTCCCAGGTCACGAGTCGCCAGTTCTCCGCACGACAGAGCCGCGCGATCTCGGTGAGAGCATCTTGATGTTCGTGCGATTCGATCCAGATGCCAGTGAAGCAGGCGCGGACCAACTCTGACAAACGCTCGGAAAGCGTCATGATGAGGTTCCTTGTTGAGAATACAGGCCGGCGCAGAGTGCGGCCGACCGAGATGGATTGCCCGAATGGAAATGGTTTCGCTGAACAGCGAACTAACTTCTACAGTTGTTGCCGTACCGACTCTGCCTCGGACTGGCGATAGAACTCACCGGTCACTTGCTCGCTGGCGATCTTGCCCAGGGCCAACTCAATCACCCGGCTCGCGTCACGGCAAGTTGAGCCGCTGAAACCTTTGGTTTCCATGCGAACCTGGCCTTGTGGCCAAAACAATCACCTCAATCACTTGGTTCATACGGCACCTCCGACTTGGATCGTGAGTTTGATCGAGCCATCAGCCAGCTCCTGTTCCGTGACGGTGTGCCCTTGTCGTCTGGCCTCAAGTCGACACTTTTCTGTTGCATAACTTTGCATGAACCGATCGAGCTGAGCCGGATCGCCCCAATGGCCACCAAAGTTGTCGTAGGCGAGTTGACCGGTAGTCGTGTCGCAGACCAACGGATAGCGCCACTCCGGCAACTGCACGCCGAGACCGGTGGCTGTACTCGTAAACAACTTGAACGTCCCCTGTGTTGGCTGCGGTAGCTTGAGACGTTCGCATGCAGATCGCACGGCGACTGGGTCACGGACCTCGGTTTGAATGGAAACGAGATGCGACATCGGCAGAAACTCCTGTCCTGATGGAATGGTGAAGAGCTAAAGTCGTCTCACCCACTAAGATGCCACATTTGAAGTGATTCTTTAGTGCTTGGTGACGCTCGATAAGAAGCTAGGCCCATCAATCGCGTGATCTCAACTCGAAAATGTTTGCTGTGAAATCCATGGCAGCCGATGAATGGCGGCGATTAGCCTTGGATACCAGTCCCCCAGGCCATTAAGAATTCTGCTCAATACGCTACCGAAGAGTTATAGCCTCGGTGG
>JAEUIL010000327.1 GCA_016794255.1 Planctomycetaceae bacterium
CACGAAGGTATTGAATCAGTCTTAGTTACAGGATCGCTCGGCCATGAAGACTATGCATCGCTTCGCCGGTCTCCAAACGCTCAAGAATTGGATTTACTCACTCACTCACCAATCCACGCCGCGTGCACGGAAGACATTCAAGCGATGGCAACGCTTTGAACCACTCGAGTCGCGCTACGTGTTGTCGACTTTCTACGTCGATGACAACTTCACGAATCCCGTGGTTGGACAAGACCCCGACGGTGCGGGACCCGCCACGAACTTTGGCACCGATTCCTTCGCCACCATCCAAGCGGGCATCAACGCCAGCGCGACGAGCGGTGACACCGTGCAAGTCAATTCGGGTACCTATGCCGAGAGTCTGGTCGTGACTAATAAGAGCGTCACGTTGCTCGGTGCGCAAGCGAATATCGATGCGCGCGGACGGGTCGTGGGTGCTCCGAACCCGGCAGTGGAAACGGTGGTCGCGCCGGTCTCGGGCCGGGCGTTGGCTTTGCAATCGGTAAGCGGCACGGTGACCGTCAACGGTTTCTCGTTTGTCGGTAACGTTTCCGGTTCGGTGGGTGTGATCGAATCGACGGCCGGCACCACGAATGGTTTGCAACTGTTGAACAACCACATCGCCGTGGCGACGGGCGGCACTGGGGCGGCGATCAATTTGAACCAGTCGGCCAGCGACGTCACGATCCATCAGAACGCAATCTTCAGCGCATCGGGCTCGGCTACAGCAGTAACCCTCGGAAGTTCAGCCCAGTTTCATGGCCTGCACGTTACCGACAATAACGTAGTCCATGTCGGCACCGCCACGGGCACCGGCTTGACGGTCGATGGCAACCGCAACGTGGGTACCAGTGTTACCCTACGAACACCGCTGATCGACGGGAATCTCTTCCAGAATTTTGCCGTGGGATTGAACGTCGGTGCTCGTGCAGTGGCGAACGCGCAGATCGTCGAGAACACCTTCACCGGCAATGTCGGCGGTATGTTTGGCGGCACGTTGAATACGACGATTGCCCGCAATACGTTCAGCAGTAACAGCGAATACGGCGTACGGCTTTCTTCGCAAGGAAATAACGCCGATGCGTCGTTCGGTGCTCAAAGCACCACCGTGTCCAACAACGTGTTCGTCAACAATGGCACGACCGTGAATCTGGTCACGGGTTATGGCGACATTGTGATTGACGATCAATTCAATGGCACGCAGTCGACCAACATTATCACGAATAACAGTCTCAGCTCGACGATCGCGATCTACAACAGCGAAACGAACGCCGAGACGATCAACGCCAGCGGCAACTGGTTTGGCACGACCGTCGAAGCGAGCGTGTTGGCCAAGATCATCGGCACGGCGTCCGCGAATGTCGACGTGAATCCGTATTTGGGCGTTGGTACGGATACCGATCTGGTTACAGCCGGCTTCCAGGGCAACGTAGCCGCACTCTTTGCGACGACGCTCGGTGCCCAGGCAGGTGTGTCGACTCGCACTCAAGAGGCGATCAATAGTCTGGCAGCGAGCGGTACCGTGACGGCCAATGCAGGAACGTACAGCGGCAATGTGACTGGGGCGGGCAAAGCGTTGACGTTGGCGATTGGCTCAGGGCCGGCACAAGTGACCGTCAACGGCAATGTGACGCTGGATGCGAATGACGCGCTGGCCATGCAGATCAACGGCAACGTGGCGGGGACCTCGTACGATCAACTCGTCGTCAACGGCGCGGTGGCGCTCGGGACCGCGGCGCTCAACACCTCGCTCGGTTTCTCACCCGCTGCCGGAGCATCATTCACGCTTATTGCGAATGATGGTGCCGACGTCGTGGGGAGCAACTTCCTGAATCTCAGCCAGGGGACCGGTGTCGTGCTCGGCAGCGACAAGTTGTATGCCTATTACAGCGGTGCCTTGGCGGGGGACGGCAATGATGTGACTTTGCAGGCCAACGTTGCCCCGACCACGACGGGTCTGGCCGATGTCAACGTCAGCGAAGATGCGGTCGACACGGTTATCAATCTCAACGCGGCGTTTGCCGATCAAGAAGACCTCGACGGCGCGTTGACCTACACCGTGACCGGCAACACGAACCTGGGCTTGTTCACCTCGGTGACGGCCAACAGTTCGACCGGTCAACTCACGTTGAACTACGCACCGGATCTGAACTCGACGGCCAACGGGGGGCCCGCGACCATCACGGTACGCGCAACCGATACGGGCGGCGACTTCGTCGAAACCTCGTTCCAAGTAACCGTCAGTGCGGTCAATGATGCGCCCGTGGCGACGATTACGCCCACGGTCTTAGCGACTCTGCAAGGCGTCGATCTGAACCTGAAGAATGTCGGCCTGTCGGTGAGCGATGTGGATGCGGGGGCGGGAACGGTGCGCGCCACTTTGTCGGTCACGACGGGGACGTTGAATGTCGCCGCGGGGACGAGTGGCGCGACGGTCAGCGGCAGTGGCACCGCTTCGGTCCAGATCACAGGTACCGTCGCTCAAGTCAACGCGCTGTTAAACACCAATGCGACGAGTTCACTCGCGATTACGGGACTCAATAGTCTGACGACGGGTCAAACGTTGACCCTGTCGGTGAACGATCAAGGCAACACGGGGACCGGTGGTGCCTTGACGGCCAGCGATACGGCAACGTTTAACGTGCAACTCGTGCCGAACGTGTCGCTGTCGATCAGTCCTAGCCCGTTGCAAGAGAATGGTGGCGTGGCTCAGGTGACGGCTTCACTCGACACGACCTCGTCGGTCAATGTGGTCGTCAATCTGAGCTTGTCGGGAAGCGCCTCGACGGGCGTCGACTACTCGGCGAGTTCGACCAGTGTTGTGATCCCCGCCGGCTCGCTGAGCGCCGCGATTTCGCTGACCGCGATCGAAGATTCACTGTCCGAAGGGGCAGAATCCGTAGTCATCGATATCTCGACGGTAACTGGCGGTTTGGAAAATGGCACCCAGCAAGTAACGACCTATATCGGCAGCGTGCTTGCCAACACAGTTGCCACCAATGTTACCGGGAACATCTTGGATACAGATCGTTACAGCATAAACGGTAGCGTCCTAACGATTCACGGCACTGCCAGCGCGGATACGATTTATGTCATCCGGCATCTCACCAATGGGTTCTACACCTATTTTGATGGTGAATTGCTGGTCTTTGACACCGGCACGATTAATCAGGTGGTGGTTCAAGCGGCAGGCGGCAAAGACATTTTTAGTTACCAAGGCAACGCGTCTATCACTGAAAATGTGACGATGAATCCGGCCTCATTCGCCGTCACCGCGGCGGGCTTGACTGTGCAGGCCGACGGCGAGGTTCAGTATATCTATGGTCAAGCAGCGGACTCGGCGACCATGAGCGATGTCGGCGGCGATGATGTGTACTATATGCGCAGCGAATACGGCTATCTCTTTGATCGGGCGAACACTTATCTGAGTGAGCCGATCGGCTTCGGCACGATCACGGCCAACGCTTCGACCGGTACCGATATCGTCATTGCACTGGGAAACAGCGGTGTGGACAACGTGAATATGACGGCAACTCAAACGTCGATCGTCACGGGGGGAGCTACGTACATCGCCAACAACTTCGAGCAACAGGTAGCCCGCGGGAATGGGGGCGATGACACGGCCACCCTCAACGGCACCGCCGGCAATGACGTCTACACTCGGCAGCTCTCGGCCGCAGCTCGTAACAGCCAGAACACCAGCATCTTGGTAATGCCTAATTCGTTTGAGCAGGTATTTGACTTTGCGACTGTGAACGTGGTGTCCGGCGACGGAACGGATATTGCCGTGCTGCGCGACTCGGCCGGAAACGACACGCTTACGGGAAATCCTACCTCGACAACTCTGCAAACCAGCTACTCGCTGGAAACCATTACAGGCTTTAGTCGCGTCTATGCCTTTGCGAGCACGGGCACAGACACTTCAACTCTTGTGGGTTCATCCGACAACGATGTCCTGTACGGTGATCCGAATCGCGTGCTCTTGTACTCGGGGTCAAACTATCTCTTGGAAGCACGTGCGTTCGATTCGGTCTTCGCTAACTTGGCCGGCAGCGCGAGCGGTGGGACGGACGTGGCGATTCTGGACGACGGAGCCGGAAATGACACCTTGGTCGCTGATGACGCGTTCGCGTTGCTCACGTACCAAGGTGGTGCGAGCCTGCGAGTCAATGCATTCGATTCCGTCTTTGCTCGCGGCAACGGCGGTGGCACGAACAGCCGTACGGTTACTAACCCACTCGACTACAATCTCGTATTTAGTGGCAATTGGGCATGAAAATGACCCGATGATGACGGGTCAAGAGAGTATGCCGCCGAGAGTCTTGGCACTCTCGGCGGCTCTTTTGTGCAGAGACAAAACAAGTCCCTCGCGATTCTCCTTGGCAGCTCTCTGGACTTCACGTTGTCTTCGCGTCGTTTCACTGGTCACTTTGAAACCAGCGATACGGTTCACCGAACGGGGCCCCCATGAGCTGGCTAAATATTCATAATCTCTAACGCATTCACCTGATCGAGCAACAACCCCAGTGATCGATTTGAATCCAGGCATTCAGGGGGTTACTCAAGTAATAGTTACTGCATTTTAATCGATTCGTAACGCTACGTTTCTCCTACACTTCTTGGCGCTTGACTTAATCGCGATCGAGTTTAATTTTGATCTTCCGCTTTCTACCAGAGCGGATTTGACCGTGGTTCAAGTTGTCGAAGGAATGTGCAATGCGCGTCATGATCGTAGAGGATGAAGTCGATAACGCGGCCACGTTGGCCATGTTGATTCGACTGCATGGCTATGAGCCTCACGTCTGTCTCTACGCGCCGGATTGCATGGGCACGGTCGAGAGCCTGCGGCCCGACGTGCTGCTCGTCGATTTGGCGATGCCAAAGATGACGGGCTTCGATATTGCCGAGGAGTTTCGCGAGAATCCCGATCTACGGCCGCGGTTGTTCGTGGCCGTCACGGGTTTCGCCGGCGAAGAAAATCGTCGGCGATCGTTGGCTGCGGGCTTTGACTATCATCTCGAGAAGCCGATCAAGCCGGCCGAACTGTTCGCGATCTTGAATCAAGCCGCGCACGCTTCGCCGCGTCCCATCGCGCCCGAGCCGCCGACGGCAGCACCTCAGCTCGATCAAGGGCCAGCGATGTTTCTGCTTCGCTGAGTTATCGCGTAACACGAACGCCTGCGGCGACCAGTAGCCCCTGCGGGGGCTTGTACCCCTCGCAAATTCGGCCAGCTTCGGCACTAGCTTTGCGACCAACTCTCTTAGGCAGCGTGTTCTTCACGCGCAAGGAGTTGTGTCATGAACGCAAACATATTCCATCGCTTGTGGAGCGATGAAACCGGTTTCATTCTGTCGTTAGAGATCATTCTCTTGGGGATCATCCTGGTCTTTGGCTTGGTGGTTGGAATGCAGGTGCTCCGCGATTCACTCGCGCAAGAGCTGGGTGACTTGGGAATGGGCATCGGCTCGATCAACAACTCGTTCACGATCACCGGCATCGCGGGGCCCGTGCCTGTGGGTGGTGGCGTGTCGAGCGGAGTATCCGGGTCGCTCTTTTCCGATGCGTTGGATGCGAACGACACGCCGTTCCCCGTTTCCGGCGCGGTCTCGGGCGGCTTGCTGTTAGGACAAGCACCGATCTCGGAACTGTAGACGTTACTTCGAACGGCATTTATCAGCTGCCATCGCGTGGAGGCCATTCCACGAGCAACCTCTCCAACGTGGCGGGCTCGATCGGCTTGACCAAGTGCAGATCGAAGCCCGCCTCTTTGGTTTTACGGCGATCATCGTCGCGTCCCCAGCCCGTGAGCGCCACGAGAATGGTCCGCGCACCCCACGCTCGCTTCCGCATCTCGGCGGCGGCTTCGTAACCATTCATGCGCGGCATTCCGATGTCGAGAATCACCAGATCGGGCTGAAATTGCTCGGCGGTCTCGACCGCTTCCACGCCATCGTGAGCGGTGACCGTCTCGTGTCCCAAGATCCGCAGCATGAGCGCCAGGGTCGTGGCTCCATCGCGATTGTCGTCAGCCACAAGAATGCGCCGCCGGGAATTTCCTGCCGTGCTCACCGGAAGCTCAACGTTTTCGGCCTCGACTGGCGATGCAGCCAGCGGCAAATGCACGGCAAAGCGACTTCCCTGGCGGACTCCGGCACTATGCGCGACGACGGTCCCGCCGTGCATCTCGACGAGCCGCTTCACCAGGGTTAGCCCAATCCCCAATCCCCCCTGAGCCTGCTCCAACGACCGGTCACCCTGCGCGAACAACTCGAACACGTGCGGCAACATCTCGGCCGAGATACCGATGCCGTCGTCCTGCACTTGCACTACCACCTCATGCGGATGACGCTCGACAGACAGCGCGATGTGCCCGCCTTGCTCGGTATAGCGCGCCGCGTTGTTCAACAGGTTGGCGAATACCTGCGCCATCCGCGTGATATCGGCATCGACGTAGATCGGCTCCTCGGGCATCTGCAGTGTCAGTTCGTGACGTGCTTGTTTGATTAAGGGGCGCGAGGTTTCGACCGCATGCTCGATAATCCGCGCCAACTCGGCCCGCTCTTTGCGCAGCGCCAACTTACCTTGACTGATCCGGCTTACATCGAGCAGATCGTCGATCAACCGGACCATTTGCCCCAATTGACGCTCCATCATCGTGCGTGATTGTTCGATCGCGGGATCGGAGGTCTTGGCCAGCTTGATGACCTCGAGACCATTGCGCAGCGGCGCGAGCGGATTGCGTAGCTCGTGAGCCAAGGTCGCCAGGAACTCGTCTTTCTTGCGGTCCGCTTCGACCAGCGCCTGCTCGGCCTGCTTGCGTTCGTGAATGTCGATGCAGGAACCGATGTACCCCTTGAACGAACCCAAAGCACCGAAGTAGGGATGGCCGTTCTCTAGCAGCCAACGATACTGCCCATCGTACCGCCGCACACGATACTCGAGCGAATATGGCTCCAGCTTGTCAAAAGATTCGTTGAAGATATTCACGCACCGCTCGAGATCGTCGGGGTGAATTTTTCCCAACCAGCCGCGACCGCATTCTTCTTCCATCGTGCGGCCGACAAACGCCAGCCACGACTTGTTGAACCACGTGCAATGCTTGTCGCAGCCGCAGAGCCAAATCAACACGGGGGCTGCGTCGGCCATCAAGCGGAACTGTTCCTCGCTGGCTCGCAACTCCTCTTCGATCAACCGCCGCTCGGTGATGTCCATCACCACGCCGATCAATTGCAGGGATGGCTCCTCGCCGGCAAAGATGGTTTGCCCACGATCTTCGACCCAAATCGTCTGGCCGTTGTCGGGGCGAATGATCCGCGATTGGATCAGGTAGTTGCTGCACTCTTCGGCGGCGCGCTGCACTTCGCCCCGATGTCGCTCGACGTCGTCGGGATGCAGCAGACGGAACGCCTCGTCGGCCGTTTCCAGGCGGTGACCTTCTGGCAAACCCAGCACCTCGGCCGCGTTGTCCGACACCACGACCTTGCCCGACGCGGGATCGAGTTGCCAGGCGACCATTCGCGCCGCGGTGAGCGCCATCCGCAGCCGCTCTTCGCTCTGCCGCAAGGTCTCGTTCGCCTCGCGCCGCATGCGGGCCATCTGCAAATGTGCCGTGACCCGAGCGAGCAGTTCGCGGGCACTGAAGGGTTTGACCAGATAGTCGTCGGCTCCGGCCTCGAGGCCATCGACGCGACTCTCTTCGCCGGCGCGAGCCGAGAGCATAATCACCGGCACATGGCAGGTCGAAACGTTGGCCCGCAACTCGCGGAGCAACCCGAAGCCATCGAGCCGGGGCATCATCACATCGGTCAGCACCAAGTCGGGCGGATGATCGCTGGCCGCCGTCAGAGCCGCAGCGCCGTCGCTGTACGCCTCGACGTGATAGTCGCCCAACAAGCGAACGATGTACTGCCGCATGTCGGCGTTGTCATCGACCACAAACACGCAAGCTCGATGATCGGCCGGCGTTCCGTTGCTGGCCGGTTCTACCAGAATCGTTGCCGATGCCAGCGGGCTGACTGCGTCGAGCATAGGCGACGAATCGTCAGGCAGCCACCGCAACGCTTCCTCGACAAACGGCGTCGCGCCGTGGACCACCGAACTCGACGGCGAACCTTCGCCCACCTGTTCGTCCGGCAGATGCTGTGACCCGAGCGGCAAGCGGATCGTGAAGGTCGTCCCGTGGCCGAGTTGGCTCTCCACCTGGATCGCGCCACCGTGCAGCTTGATCACTTCGTGAACGAGTGCCAGGCCGATGCCACTCCCTTCGTGAGTACGGCCCTGCGCGTTCTGCACGCGATGAAATCGCTCGAACAGCCGCGGCAGATCGTCGGCCGGGATGCCGGTGCCGGTGTCGCGAACGACAAGCTCCACGTGACGCTCGACCGCTCGCAACCGCACGTCGATCGCGCCGTGGAACGTGAACTTGAACGCGTTCGAGAGCAGATTCAGGACCACTTTCTCCCACATGTCGCGATCGACGAACACCGGCTCGGGCAGCGGTTCGCACTCGACCGTCAGCAGCAAGCCGGCCCGCTCCATCGCGGCGCGAAACACACTTGCCAGTTCGGCCGTGAGCGTCGCCAGATCGGTGGGCTGAAACGTCGCTCGCACGCGCCCCGCCTCGATTCGCGAGAAGTCGAGCAACGTGTTCACCAATCGCAGCAACCGCAGACCATTGCGATGAACCACCTCGAGTTGCTCGGCAGCCAGCGGCGAGAGATCCGACTGGCGATGATCGAGCAGATCCTCGACCGGCCCGAGCATGAGCGTCAACGGCGTGCGAAACTCGTGGCTGACATTCGAGAAAAACGTGGTCTTGGCCCGATCGAGTTCGGCGAGCGCGGCGAGGCGACGTCGTTCTTGCTCAAAAGCCCGGGCGTTGGCGATCGCGGTGGCAATTTGGCCCGCGAGCAACTCGTAGAACCCGCGATAATCGTCGGTCAGAACCAGTCGGGGGCTCACGCCCGCCACCATGAACCCGGCCAACTGTTCCTGCCCCGACTTCTTTAGCGGCAACACCACGGCCTGCTGCAAAGGCTCGGGCCACGGCCCCACGACCAACGGCTGTTCGCGGACCGCTGCCAAGTCGATCAGCGCGGAGTGGCCCGATTGCTCGACAGCGGCGAATGGCCACGGAGCCCGGCTCGTCGCCTCGTCAACGAGCGAAACCACGGCCGGAGCTGCGTCGGAATCGCGAGTCAAACCCGTAGCGCCGATTAGCTCGGCTCGACGACCATCGAGCAGATAGATCAGCACGAACGGCAAGTCGGCGGCGTTCTCGGCCAACGATTCAATCGCGGCCGCGCAGGCCTCGTTGACCGAGTGTTGCTTGTCGGTCGTGCGCGCGGCGAGTTCACGCAGAGTTTGCAGCCGCCGGCCGCCGAGCGTCCGTTCGGTATCTTCGGTCACCACGCACAACATCCCGCCGATGCCACCCTGATCGTCGGGTAACGGACTGTACGAGAACGTGTGATAGGTTTCCTCGGGGAATCCGCGGCGTTCGAGGAACAACCGCAAGCCTTCGTCCCACGTGGCGACACCGGTGCGGACTACCGCTTCGGCGCGGGGACCAATCTCGCTCCAAATCTCGGACCACACCTCGCTCGCCGGTCGCCCCAAGGCCCAGGGATGCTTCGGTCCCAAGGTCATGCGGGCATACGCATCGTTGTAGAAAAACGTCGACTGGGGGCCCCAGCCCAGCCACATCGCATAGCGCGAATCGAGCATGATGCGCACGGCGATCTGCAAGCTGTGCGGCCATTGCTTGATCGGGCCGAGCGGCGTGCACGCCCAATCGAACGCCAAGATGCGCTCGCCCATCTCACCGTGGGCCGACGACAACACATGAGACGACAGCGAGTGCGGTCCTTCCGCCTGGTTCATACTCGTCATCTACGCGAACAACAAGGAGGCACGTTACGAGCGAGCTTCGGTCAATCCATGCAACAGATTCATCAGCCCGTGCGGATCGACGGGCTTGACCAGATGAAAGTCGAAACCCGCTTCATGG
>JAEUIL010000350.1 GCA_016794255.1 Planctomycetaceae bacterium
CAGGACAATATCGATGTTGCCCGCCGCTCGGCGTTTCGACGCGCGACCTTCGGCGAACGCCAACAACGGCTTGTTCATCGCCGTCCAGATCGCGGGGATGCGGTAGATCAAATACCGTCCATCGCCCGCCTGAAACGGCACGGTATACAACAGCGACTGCCCCTGGGCCGATGCGTCACTCGGCAGCCAAGCGAAGAGTCCGCCGCAAACCAACGTCAGCAGGCTGGCTTTCAACAATGAGGGCATGATCGTCCTATTCGCTGTCATCTTCGGCGTCGTCATCATCCGCGTCGGCTTGGGCCGCTTCGTATTCGGCGACCAGCACTTGAGCACGAACCTCATCGGCTCGCGGCACCACGACGGCGGCGACGTTCAGCGATGAGACGCCCGAGAAGGCGTCGTTCTCGTCGACAACTTGAGCCGCCAGGCCTTCGTCGAGCAGCATGTTGCACACGATATGCGCCTCGGCCGGGTTCGCGGCTTCGTAGACAGTGACCAACTCACGATCCGTGGAACTCATGATGGTGACTCCTCCGGTGATGCTCGGCGAGAGCTGAATTTACAACTGGTCGGCAGAGACGCTAAACGTGTCTCCCTGTTTCAGATCGCCGCTCTGAAAGCCTTTGCGGAACCAGCGGATGCGTTGAGCGGATGTGCCGTGCGTGAACCGCTCGGGAATGACGGTTCGTTGAAAACGCTTCTGCAATGTGTCGTCGCCAATCGCGTTGGCCGCGGTGATCGCTTCTTCCATGTCGCCCGGCTCGAGAATGTTGAACGCCTTTTGAGCATGATGGGCCCAGACGCCGGCGAAGTAGTCGGCCTGGAGTTCGAGCCGCACCGAGAGCTGGTTGTACTCGACTTCGCTAACGCGCGCCCGCATCGCATGGACCTTGTCGCTCGTGCCGAGAAGCTTTTGCACGTGATGCCCGATCTCGTGGGCAATGACATACGCTTGAGCAAAGTCGCCGGGTGCGTGGAACTTCTGCCGCATCTCTTCGAAGAAACTCAGATCGATGTAAACCTGCTGGTCGGCCGGACAGTAAAACGGTCCGACGGCGGCGCTCGCGTTGCCACAGCCCGTGGCGACTTGACCTTCGAACAACACCAGCTTGGGTTTCTGATAGCCGCGGCCAAGCTTGCGGAACTCGGCGTCCCAAACATCTTCGGTCTGCGCGAGCACGGCACTCACGAAGCGGCCGGCTTCTTCTTCCTCTTTCGAGAGCGGACGATCATCGCCGCCACCTTGATTCTGCTGTTGGGCTTGGGGCAAATTCTGGAGCAGTTGTTGCGGATCGCCCCCTAAGAGCGCGAACACCACGACGAGCAACAAGGTCCCCAGGCCGCCGCCGATCGCCATCGTGCCGCCCCCCATCCGCCGCCGATCTTCGACATTGTCACTTTGACGACCATCTTGCCAGCGCATCGCTACGTGCTCCCCGAATCGTGAATGAACTTTCGTTACTCGGATGCTACGCTGTGTGTGCCGGGCCGACAACGGTGCGCGGGCCGAAGATCACGAAACGCAGGCGAGACCCAATGACCAGGCACGATTGCTGCTCGATCGGCTTCAAAGAATGGTCGGTGATCTGCGCCGCCTTGGCGGCCGGTCGGCAGGCATTAATCCTGCGCAAGGGGGGTATCGCCGAGGGGGCCGTGGGCTTTCGGGTCGCGCATGACAACTTTTGGCTCTATCCCACGCAGTATCATCAAGCGGCCCAAAGCGTTACGTCCGATGCGGGGCCGTTTCTGGCCGCGGCCGCGGCCGAGGTGCCGTCACCGGGCCTGATTCGGCTGCGGCACTGGTGTCGCGTCGAGCAGGTGCTGGAAATCACGAATCTCGCGGCGATTGAGCGTTTGGGCTCGTTTCACATCTGGTCCCCCGCCACGGTCGAGCAAAGATTCCATTATCGTGAGCCGGGATTGTTCGGGCTGATTGTCCGCGTGTATAAGACGGCAGGCGGGGTCGAGATTCGTGAAGAACCCCGTTTTGCCGGTTGTCGGAGTTGGGTAGAATTTGGCGAAGCTTTGCCACTCACCGGTGTCGAGCCGGTGATGTCGGATCAGGCATTTGCCGACTATCGACTGGCGCTGGCTAACGAGTTTGCTCGACTGCAATAGCAGCAGACTCGGTCGAGTAGCAAGATCGTCATAGTCCGCGTGATCGATACCCACCCCGCGCACGTCGCTCGGCCGCACGTGCAAACTGGCGACTGTGTCAGCATGGCTGGCCCTTCTCAAACCGACGACATATCTATGCAGGTCGCGTTTTGCTGCGCGATGTCACTCTGGGCTGGATAGTCGGGATTTGCGGACTGACCTGTGCACCGTCGCCAAATGTAGCCATCATTCCTAAATCGAATCTTTCTCACTACTCATTCTTCGTTGGCAATCATGAGCATCGCGGAAGAACCGTTTAGCAGTCAGAGTCTCTCGTTCGTGGAAGAGTTGTACGCCGAGTACATGCGCGACCCGCAAGCGGTCAGCAGCGAGTGGCAACGGTACTTCGCCGATTTGATGCGCGAAGAGCCGACCTCATCGTGCCAGATCGGGCCGTCGTTCCGGCCCGGCACGTTGTTCAACCCGGCAGGCGAGAGTGCCAACGGCAATGGCCATGGTGGCAACGGACACGGCGGCAATGGCCACGCGACGGCTCTGCTGTCGCCGCCGGGCGAAGGTCACGGCGTGCCGTCGGCAGTGCGCGAGATGAGCATTGCCAACTTGCAGGATCGCATCGATCAATTGATTCGCGCCTACCGGGTCCGCGGGCATCGCATCGCCAAGCTCGATCCACTCGGCCAACCGCGCGACAAGCCACGCGAGCTCGAACTCGATTTCTACGGTCTCACCGAAGCGGATCTCGATCGCACGTTTTCGACCCGCACGGTCGGTGGTCCCGACGTGGCCACGCTGCGGCAAGTGCTCGATCGGTTGCAGAGCACGTATTGTCGCTCGATTGGCGTGCAGTACATGCACATCGACGACGCTGATTGCCGCAAGTGGCTGCAAGATCGGATGGAACTGACCGAGAATCGTCGCACACTGTCGTGGAAAGATCAAACGCGCATCTTCACGCGCCTGACCGACGCCGTGATCTTCGAGGAGTTCATCCACAAGAAATATGTCGGCTCGAAGCGGTTCTCGCTCGAAGGGGGCGAGAGTTTGATTCCGCTCTTGGAACAGGCCATCGAAGGGGCCGGCGAGCAAGGTGTGCAAGAAGTCGTGCTCGCCATGGCGCACCGCGGCCGGCTCAACGTGCTGGCCAACGTGATGGGCAAGAGCCCGCGACAGATCTTCGCCGAGTTCGACGACAAAGCCACCGAGATGGCCGCGCGCGGCGGCGGCGACGTGAAGTATCACTTGGGCTACAGCAACGACTATGTCACCTCGCATGGCAAGAAGGTGCATCTGTCGCTGTGCTTTAATCCGAGCCACCTCGAGTTCATCAACCCCGTCGCGCTCGGTCGCATGCGAGCCAAGCTCGATCGGCTCCGCGATCGCGAATTGCGCAAGGGGCTCGTCATTCTCGTCCACGGCGATGCAGCGTTCTGCGGCGAAGGCATGACGCAAGAGACGTTCAACATGAGCGGCTTGAACGCGTATGCCACCGGCGGCGCAATTCACGTGGTACTCAACAATCAGATCGGCTTCACGACGTTGCCCGAGCAAGGCCGTTCGACGCTCTATTGCACCGACGTAGCCAAGATGGTCCAAAGCCCGATCTTCCATGTCAACGGCGAGGATCCCGAGGCGGTGGCGCAGGTGATTCACTTGGCGATGGAGTTCCGCAAGCAATTCCAACGCGATGTCGTGATCGACATGTACTGCTTCCGTCGCTACGGTCACAACGAAGGTGACGAAGCTTCGTTCACGCAGCCGCTCATGTATCAAGCGATCGAGAAGCGCAAGACGGTGCGCGAGGCGTATCTCGATCATCTGCTCAAGCTTGGTGGCATGTCGCGCGAAGAGGCCGATCAGATCGCGGCGCAACGTCGGGCCAATCTGGAGCACGAGCTCGACGAGGCGCGGAGCGAATCGTTCAAGCCCCGGGCCGAGGTGGCCAACAACGTCTGGATGCGCTACAACGGCGGCGTCGATATCGATTCGTACGAAGTTGTGCCGACCAGCGTGCCCGAGCCGCGTTTGAAAGAATTGCTCGAGAAACTCACGAAGCATCCCGAGAGTTTCCATCCGCATCACAAGCTGGAAAAGATTCTCAAAGAACGAGCCGAGATGGCGACGGGAGCGCGGAAGCTCGATTGGGGCGCTGCCGAGTCGCTCGCGTTTGCCACGATCGTTACCGAAGGTCACGCGATTCGCATGACGGGCCAAGACGTCGAACGCGGCACGTTCAGCCATCGCCACGCGATGTTGCACGATGTCCGCAACGGTACGAAGTACATGCCGTTGCAGCATCTGTCGCCCGACCAAAAGCCGTTCTTCTTGTGCAACAGCCCGCTCTCCGAGACCGCGGTGCTGGGCTTTGAGTACGGTTACAGCCTCGACTTCCCCGACGCGCTCGTGGTTTGGGAAGCGCAGTTCGGCGACTTCGTGAATGTGGCGCAAGTGATCATCGATCAGTTCATCGCGAGTGCCGAGGAAAAATGGCGTCGGCTGAGTGGTCTGGTGATGCTGTTGCCACACGGCTTTGAAGGCCAAGGTCCAGAGCACTCGAGCGGCCGGCTCGAACGCTTCCTCAGCCTCGTCGCCAACGACAACATGCGGGTCGTCGTGCCGAGCACCCCCGCACAGTATTTCCATTTGCTGCGCCGCCAAGTCCTCGGCAAGATGCGGAAGCCGTTGATCGTCATGACACCGAAAGGCTTCCTGCGCAATCAAGACTCGCCGATCACCGACTTGGCCAACGGTCATTTCCAATCGGTGATGGCTGACGAAGGCGAGCGCAAGTCGGTGACGCGTGTGCTGCTGTGCGGCGGACGTGTGTACTTCGACTTGGTCAAAGAACGGGCCGAGAAGGGTCGCGACGACGTAGCGATCTTGCGGCTCGAGCAGCTCGCTCCGCTGCCGACCGAGGCGCTCAAGGCGGCGTTGCAAAAGTATCCCGACGGCACGCCCGTCGTATGGGTGCAAGACGAGCCCGAGAACATGGGTGCGTGGCGTTATTTGCGTGTGTTGTTGGGCGAGCGGCTCTTCGGACGCCTGCCGTTCAGCTATGCTTCGCGTAAAGCCGCCGCTAGTCCCGCGACCGGTTCGCCGACGGCGCACAAGAAAGAACAGCGTGAGATTTTGAATCAAGCGTTCGGCGGAACGTAGTAAATCAGTTCTTGGTTCTTAGTGCTTGGTGCTTGGTTCCTTGTCGGCAAATCGCCTGCAAGGTAGACCAACGACAACGCCGGCCGAGACTCTTAACCAAGAACAAAGCACTAAGAACCAAGAACTATCCACTTAACACACTCCCCGCATCATGCCTATTGAATTGAAAGTGCCGAGCATCGGCGAATCGATCACCGAAGTCCAACTCGGCGCGTGGTTGAAGAAAGAAGGCGACTCGGCCAACAAAGACGAGCGACTCATCGATATCGAGAGCGACAAGGCCACGGTCGAAATCTCGGCCCCGGTTGCCGGCAAGATCTCGAAGCTGCTCAAACATGCGGGCGAAACAGCGGCCGTTGGCGAAGTGATCGGCTACATGGAAGAAGGCATGGCCGCCGCGACCGCTGCTCCGGCGGCGTCACCGGCTCCCGCCGCGGCTGCTCCCGGCAACGGCACCGCTCCGATCGTGATGCCCGCCGCCGCCCGCGAAGCGGCTCAGCAGGGCATCAAAGCCGAGCAAGTCGCCGGCACCGGCCCGGGTGGTCGCGTGTTGAAAGAAGACGTGCAGCGCGCCGCGGCTCAACCGGCAGCACCGGTCCCCGCCAAAGCCGCGCCCGCCCCGTCGGTGCCCGCCGTGCCGAAGCGCACGACTCTGGCCGGTGCCGTCGGCCGCGAAGAAGAAGTCGTGGCGATGACCCCCATTCGCCGCCGCATTGCCGAGCGGTTGTTGCATGCTCAGCAGTCGGCCGCCTTGCTGACGACGTTCAACGAGATCGACATGGCCAGCGTGATGGCCCTGCGTCAAGAGCACAAGGACTCGTTCCAGCAACGCTACGGCGTGAAGCTCGGCTTCATGTCGTTCTTCATCAAAGCCACGATCGAGGCGCTCAAAGCCTTTCCGGCGATCAACGCCGAGATCCGCGGCACCGACGTGATCTATCACAACTACTATGACATCGGCATCGCCGTCTCAAGCGCCAAGGGGCTCGTCGTGCCGGTGCTCCGCAATGCCGAGCGGATGAGCTTCGCCGAGATCGAACTCGCGATCGAAGACTTCGGCAAGCGTGCCCGTGAGAACAAGATCAAACTCGACGAGCTCGAAGGGGGCACGTTCACGATCAGCAACGGCGGCGTGTTCGGTTCGCTGCTGTCGACGCCGATCATCAATCCGCCGCAAAGCGGGATCCTCGGTTTGCACTCGATTCAAGAACGGCCCGTGGCTCGCGATGGCCAAGTCGTGATCCGCCCGATGATGTACGTGGCGTTGACTTATGATCACCGCATCGTCGATGGTCGCGAGGCGGTGACGTTCTTGCGTCGTATCAAAGAAGGTATCGAACAACCCGCCCGGCTGTTGTTGGAAGTGTAGCATTCATAAAGCCGCGACCGCTGGTCGCGCATGAACTTGGTGTGATCGTTGCTCCGATCATGCCGTTGCTCATTCCCAGCAGTCAACCACGTCGTGCTCTCAGCCACGCACAGCGCGACCAACGGTCGCGGCTTTATGACGACGATAACTCACTTATTCACCCCTTTACAATCGACACTCCCCACTCATGTCTGCTGCTGATTCCCCATCGTTCGATCTCATCGTCATTGGCGGCGGACCGGCGGGCTACGTGGCCGCGATTCGCGGCGCTCAGCTCGGTCTGAACGTGGCGTGTGTCGAGCAGGAACCGCAACTCGGCGGCACCTGCTTGCGCGTCGGTTGCATTCCGAGCAAAGCGCTCTTGGAATCGACCGAACACTTTGCCGCCGCGCGCGAACGGTTTTCCGATCACGGCATCAGTGTCGGCACGGTCAGCATGGACCTGGCTGCGCTGATGCGCCGCAAAGAGCAGATCGTTGGCGGCTTGGCCAAGGGGATCGACGCGCTCTTCAAGAAGAACAAGATCACCCGGTTCCTCGGCCAAGGCCGACTTGCCGGTCCCGGCCAAGTCGCCGTCACCGACTCCGGTGGCACCAAGCAAACCATCGCGGGTAAGCACATCATGCTCGCCGTGGGGAGCAAACCCAGCGTGCTGCCGGGCATCGTGCTCGATGGCACCTACGTCGGCACCAGCACCGAAGCGATCTCGTATCCCGCCGTTCCCAAGCACCTCGTGGTCATCGGCGCCGGGTACATTGGCCTCGAACTGGGCGCGGTTTGGAAACGGCTCGGCGCTCAAGTCACGGTCCTCGAGTATCTCGATCGCATCATGCCCGGCACCGATAGCGAAGTGGCTGCCGAAGCGCTCAAGATCTTCAAGAAGCAGGGACTCGAGTTCCGCCTCGGGGTGAAAGTCACCGGCGCTCGTCGCGATGGCGATGGCTGTATTGTCGAGATCGACGGCGGCGAACCACTCCGCAGCGATCGGGTGCTCGTCAGCGTCGGCCGCACGCCGAACACCGCCGACATCGGCCTCGACACGGTCGGCATTCAACTTGACAACCGCGGACGGATTCCGGTCAACGAACATTGGCAAACTAGCGTCCCCGGCATCTATGCCGTCGGCGATTGCATCATCGGCGCGATGCTGGCCCACAAGGCCGAGGAAGAAGGCGTCGCCTGCGTCGAGCACATCGTCACGGGCTACGGTCACGTAAACTATCTGACGATTCCCGCGGTGTGTTACACACATCCCGAGGTCGGCGCGGTGGGCAAGACCG
>JAEUIL010000386.1 GCA_016794255.1 Planctomycetaceae bacterium
TTGGCCATCGCCACGCCGAGCGCCATGATCGAACCGATGAACGATTGCAGATTGAGCGTCGTGTGCGTGAGGAACAACATCACCACCACGCCCGTCATCGCTGCGGGAGCCGTCGACAACGCCACGAGCGCGAGCCGCCACGACTGAAAATTCGCCGCTAGCAACAGCAGAATCACGACGAGCGCCAAGCCGAGACCAAGCGTCAGCCCCGAGAGCAGTTCACGCAGCGGCGGAATCTGTCCACGAATTTGCAGGTCGACGCCGTCGGGCAGTTTGCCCAGCGACGCGATCGTCCGTTGCACGTCGTTCGCCACGCGATACAGATCGCTGCCGTAGATGTTCGCCGTCAGCGTGAGTTCGCGCTTCATGTTGTAGCGATCGAACTGGCCGGGCATCGTCCCCTGGGTGAGCTGAGCCACATCGCGGAGCAGCAGCGGCACGCCGCCCGTTTGCTTCACTGGCAGTATGCCAAGGTCATTCGCGTCAGTCACGAGTCGTTGCGGAATTTGCACCTGCACCTGATAACCGATGCCGGTCTTGGCATCCGGCCAGTAATTGGGAACCACGAAGCGACTACTGCTCGTCGCGGCGACAAGTGACCGGGCCACGTCGGCCGGGGCGACTCCGGCGAGCCCCGCCTTCTCGCGATCGACTTGCACCTCGACCGTCGGGTACTCAAGCGATTGAGCAAAATGCAAATCGCGCACGGCCGGCAGCTCGGCCAGCTTGGCTTTCAATTGCAACATGAAACTCTTCACGTCGGCCGCGTTCTTGCCGCCGACCGCCGCAATTTCGAGCGGCGTGGCCGAGCCGAAACTCATCACTTCGTTGACAATGTCGCCCGGCTCGAACGACGCGCGCACCTGAGGCAGCTGTCGGTTTAACTCGGCACGCAGCCGTTCCTTGAGCGTCTCGATCGGCTCGCGTTCTCCCGGCTTCAACGCCACTCGCAAGATCGCTTCTTCCGGGCCACGCGACCACTGATAGACCGCGTTCACGGGAAAGCTCGGCGGGATCGAACCGATGTAACCCAGCGTGCGATCGATCCGCTCGGGACCCACGACTTGGCCGACAATCGCGAGCGCCTCGCGCGCCAGTTGCTCGGTGGTGTCGAAATGCGTGCCGTCGGGTGCTCGCAGACGAAGCCGAAACTGACCGGCGTCGACCTTCGGGAAAATGTCGATCCCCAATTGCGGCGCGAGCAGCCACAGCACGCCGCCACACGCGAGCAGATAAACCGGTGCGAGCAACCATCGCGCTCCGATCAGGCGATCAACGAGTGACTGAAAGCCACGGCGGAGGCGGGCAAACATGCCGGTCTCGTGATCCGCAACGGCTGAGTGCGGCACGTGTCGCAACAGCCACGTCGACATGACCGGCACGAAGGTGCTGGAGAGGAAATACGACGCGATCATCGCAAAGGCGACGGCCAGCGACAGCGGCAAGAACAACCCGCGAGCCGAGGCTTCCATGAAGAACGCGGGCAGAAACACGGCCAAGATACAGAGCATCGACAGCAGCCGGGGCACGGCGGTTTGGGCGTTACCGGCTCGCACGGCATGGGCGATCGTCGGCGTCTGACCCATCTGCGTGTGAATGTTCTCGATTTCAACCGTCGCCTCGTCGACCAAAATACCGATCGCGAGCGCCAAGCCGCCGAGGGTCATGAGATTGATCGTCTCGCCGGTCAACCACAGGCCACACAGCGCGGCTGCGAGCGCCAGCGGAATGTTGAGCACCACGACCACCGCACTGCGCCAGTCACGCAAGAAGACCAGGACCATCAAGCCCGTCAGGACGGCGCCCAACGCACCCTCGGTGATCAACGAGCGAATCGCGCCGGTCACGTAGGGGGATTGATCGAACTCGAAGTTTACTTCGATTCCTTCGCTCTTTACTGCGTCGCGCATCTTTGGCAGAGCACGTTTCACTTCGTTGACCACGCTCAACGTCGAAGCGTCGGCCCGTTTGGTCACGAGCATGTACACGGCTCGGCGACCATTGACCAAGGCGTAACCCGTCGTCAAATCGGTCGAATCCTCGATCGACTCGATCACGTCGCGCAGATAAATCGGCGGTTGCTCGCCACCCTGGGTCAACGGCACATGCTTCAACTCTTGCGGATCGCGAACGATCGAGTTGAGCGGCACGATCGGGTATTTGTCGTCGAGGTGAATGTTGCCCGAGGGACTGAGGATGTTCGACGCGGAGATCGCCATGATGATTTGGTCGGGCGAGATGCGTTGCGCTCTCAGCTTGTCCGGCGCGCAGTTGACGACAATCGCGCGGGCGCTGCCACCAAACGGCGGCGGAGCCGAGACGCCGGGCAGACTGGCGAACATCGGCCGCACGTGGAACAAGCCACGATCTTGAATGACCGACACAGGTGCCGTGTCGCTCGAGAGCACCAGATAGCCCACGGGTACGCTGCCCGTATCGAACCGCATCACGAACGGCGGCACGGTTCCCGGCGGCATCATGGCCCGCGAGCGATTGACGTAGCTAATCGTCTCGGCCATCGCCTGCGCCATGTTGGTGCCGGGATGAAATTGCAGCTTCATCAGCGACATGCCCTGCACGTTGCGGCTTTCGACGTGATGGATGCCGTTGATGTAGAGGAAGTGGTACTCGTAATAATTCGTGATGAAGCCTTCCATCTGTGCCGGGTCCATACCGCCGTACGGCTGGCAGACATAGATCACGGGCAGATTGAGCGCGGGGAAGATATCGACCTGCATCCGTCGCACCGCGAGCGACGCGCCAAGCACGATGGCAATCATCGCCACGATGATCGTGATCGGGCGACGCAGCGCAAAGACAATCAAGTTCATGGAACGTTTACCTCGAACGGCAGCCCCTCACCTCGGCGAGTCAGGTCCGAGATACGTTCCGAATATAGTTGCCCGTCGCGAAAGCGACAAATTTGCGATCAAGTCTCCGAATGCCCTGCGAGATGCGACACGCGGTACGAATTGGCCGCGGGATCAGGCGCTGACCCACGTTTCGTCATGAACGCCGGCTTGATCGACGAGCTTGCGTAGCTTGGAAATCGCGCGAATCTCAAGCTGGCGGACGCGCTCCTTGCAGACTCCCATCCGCCGGGCGATCGCCTTGAGCGTTTCCTCTTCCGTCAGCCGAGCGATGCCGAATCGCGAACGAACAATCTCCTGCTCACGCGGATCGAGTTGCGCGAGCAAACCGGCAATCGAGTCCTTCATGGCCGGGTAGGCCGACTCGCGGAGAATCGCTTCGTCGACCTCGGGCGCAATGGCGTCCGAGATTTGCTCGATGTTCGTGAACCGCGCTCGGCGGCGTCGAGCGTCCGAGATGTTGCGTGCCAGCGTGAATCGCAACGCCCAGGTGGCGTAGGTGCTGAACCGGAAACCTCGTGAGAAATCGAATTTTTCCACACTGCGGATCAACGTCACTTGGCCATCGCTGATCAAATCGGCGAGCGAATGATGCGGCGAGACAAAATTCCGGGCCACGAACGGCACCAGCCGCAGATTCATCTGGATCAATCGATTGCGAATCTTGGTCGAGGCTTGCAGGAGCTGCTCGATGCGAGTGACCAACTCGGCGGTCGGCCTGCGGAGCAACTGCTTCCGAAGTCGCGCGGCCCAGAACTTGAACCAATTCATCTGCTCGAACCAGGTCGACTCTTCCTCGGCGGTCAATCGTCGGGCTTCGTCCGAGTCGCCGACCGTAGTCGGCTCTTCGGCCGAGGCCAACACTGCAGCCGCCGCCCGGTCCGGATTGGTGCGTGAGAACTTGTCGTGCTCGATGAATTCGAGCTCCAAACCGGCGAGCCGTTCAACTGCCGCCCCTAGTTCAGGGGTGAGTTCCGATCGGGCGGCAGACGCACGCTTCTGGGCGGGCTTTCTCTTGATCGCGATCATGGCGGGCACCTCATTTGTGGCAGATCGAACACAAAATTCGTTCAAATCGTTCATTTGAAGTCTATCGAGCTTTCGGGCTCGGTCAATCCGTTTATTCAGAGATTTTCCGAAACATTTGGTTTAACAGGTAGATTTTTTCGAGGAATCGCCTAGTTTGATCGATTAGTCTAGCTA
>JAEUIL010000393.1 GCA_016794255.1 Planctomycetaceae bacterium
GACTTCGAGGAGCGACTGGAGTGTCTGCTCAAGCTCTTCGACTCGCATCTTGAGTGGCTTCGGCTGTTCCGCTGCTGACAATGCCAACGAAGTGGTCAGTGGCGTTACGGCGGTGAGCAGACAAACGAGCCATTTAACGGCACAGTAAGTAACAGTTTGCGTCCATGGGCTGACGGCGGCGTGCATCGTAAGTTTCCTCCGCAGAGCCGAGTTCGACAGATCGCGATACTTGGCTCAGCAAGTGTTCGAGTTCAGGACGAGCTACTTGACCGGCCTCACCAGCTAGTGACTCTGCCGGTCGGGAAACGAGGAAAAATTCGCAAGAATTATCAGAATTGCTCCCGCGAAGGCTGGTCGAAACACCGAAGCGTCGATTAAGAGCAGAAGCTCTAGAATGAGTCGGCGACGCAGGGCTACCGTTTCGGTCGCGAGTGAACTCAGGGAAGCTACTGTGACGACGTGGACAGAATGTCCATGCGCTAATCTTGTCTTTCTGAACGGTCATTTGTTGGCCGTATTTGTCTCGCAATCTGGGGGCATCATCGAAAATGCGGGACTCGGCATCCGCGATTATCGGTTTCTGATAGCTAAGATTTGGCGTCAATTGATTAGGAGTTCCGCAGGGGCGAGCCCGACGTGGTAGGTCGTCGGTCGCACAAATACCCGTCTTGGCGGTGCACCAGCTTGTGCGGCTGACGATAAGTGTCGATCTGGTTCGACCGATTCTTGCGGAAGCTGGCCGGTTAAAAGCGACGTGAATCGCCGGGTGAGTACCGGCAACGTCGCTTAATGCGGTCGCGGTGGGCGACGCTGATCATGAAGGCGAATGTGACCGGCATATAAACTTGCCATTACGCAGTACATGAACACCATCCAAAACACCACCGCGGACCCCGTCAACAACCACATTGCGCCGCCTGCCATTAACGCCCCGTTGATATGAGCTTGGTTTAGCTGAGTTCGTGCTCCCACGTTTGTGTCTCCTGATTTCTAGCCCGGCCAGACGCGACAGGGCTCACGGAACGGGCAGCTACTACACCCCATAAGCGACGGAGCCGGATAGACGATGCCACTCTCAATCGCTGCCCAGACATGGCGAAGCATCTGTCGAGTCCGCTCGACGCGAGCGGCCGAGTAGCCCACCTCATGCAGTTCAATGCTTGGCTCTTTGGTCTTGGTGATGACCGCGAACTGCAGACGCAGCGCTTTGCCGGGGACAATGCGGCGGACCAGTTCGCTGTAAAGCAACAGCTGCTCGGCTTGATCGTCGACCTGCTCGGCCGACCAGCGCGAACGGCTGGTCTTGAGATCCAGGATTGTGACCGCGTCGTCCGATTCGATCAGCAGATCAAGCCGTCCCAAGAGATCTGGACAGTCCGGCACGATCGGCCCACGCAACTCTTCTTCGACGCCAATCACGCAGCCCGATGGCTTAGCGACGGCGCTGGCTTGGAACGCGGCCAACATTCGTTGGGCCAGTTGCCCGAGGCGTTCGACATCGTCATCCTTGGCGAACTGAACAGTACTGACGTCGGCATCGCTCCACGCCCGATCGTACTCAGCGAGCAAGGCGTCGAGCGAGGGTGACTCGTTACCGGCGAGCAACTCGTTAAAGTGATGCTCGACCGCTTGGTGAATCGCGCGACCGAAGACCAGGCTGGCCGACACCGCCGGCTCAGGCAATCCCAGCACGTATCGAAAATGGTGCCGGAGTGGGCAGCCACGGTACGTGCTGAGTTGACTGAAGCTGACATAGTC
>JAEUIL010000348.1 GCA_016794255.1 Planctomycetaceae bacterium
CTAGTTTCCGTTTCCACGCTTCGCGCCGCCATTTACAATGAGATGCCGCCACAATGACCGACGACGGAGCAATCGTTCCTTGCAGTCATATGGTCCCCGCCTACTTACCGTGGCGCAAGTCGCCATCACGCCTGACGCTGATTGTGCAGGTTCGCACTTTAAATTAACAAGGTACTCGTTCGGGAGTCTAATCGCATGCTCGATCGACGAACTTTCCTCAAGCTTTCTGGCTCTGGATGTGCACTTGCGGCCGCCTCTGGCTTCGGAGCATTTCGCTCTTCCGTTGCGGCCGAATCGACTTTGAACGCCACGTCGCAGGCGATCGGTTCTCGGCGCGAGTTGTTTATCGACGACATGCTCATCGAGCGTTTGGCGGGCAAGGCCGAGCAACGCCTGCAGCAGCCGCAACCGCGCGACCTGGCGTTGACGCATGACGCCCCGTGGGAAGGGACTGGCAGCGGCTATCACAGCGTGTTTCGCGATGGCGATCACTATCGCATGTTTTACAAGGCATGGCATCTTGACGCGTCGAGTGGCAAGTTACGCACCGATTCGCATCCACTGTTCTTGTGCACCGCCGAAAGCGACGACGGCATCGTGTGGCGCAAGCCGAACCTGGGCTTGCACGAGTTTCAGGGTTCCAAGGTGAACAACATCGTCGTCGTCCCGGGGCAATTTGGTGATTTGAAGGCCGATCCAGGTCATGCTGCCGTGTTCAAGGACGACAATCCCGCCGCCACAGCCGATGCCCGTTACAAAGCCATTTTCCGCTCCAGCGGCGCGCGGGGCTTAATGCCATTCAAATCGCCCGACGGTTTGAACTGGACGCCTATGACCGAGACGCCGGTCATTACCGACGGCGCATTCGACTCGCAGAATCTGGCCTTTTGGGACGCCGAGCGCGGCGTGTACCGCGCGTACTGGCGCTACTTCACGGCGGGCACGATCGATGACAAACAATGGAAGCCCGCCGGTGATCGTGCGATCCGCACGGCAGTCTCGACCGACTTCGTACAATGGAAACAGCAAGCCGATTTGACTTATGTCGACTCGCCCAGCGAGCAGATGTATACCAATCAGGTCAAACCTTATCATCGCGCGCCGCACTTGTTGATTGGCATTCCCACGCGTTACATCGATCGCGGTTGGTCCGAATCGATGCGGCAACTTCCCGACTTGGCCGCGCGCGAGAGTCGAGCCAAAGCCAATCAACGCTACGGCACCGCGATCACCGAGGCATTGCTGATGTGCAGTCGCGATGGGGTACGCTTCAAACGCTGGAACGAGGCGTTCTTGCCGCCGGGAATCGAACGCGAGGGAACGTGGCAGTATGGGCAGCAGTACGTGGCGTGGCATTTGGTCGAGACCAAGTCGTCGCTGCCGGGGGCACCGAATGAATTGTCACTTTACGCCAGCGAAAGTTACTGGACAGGCAACAGCAGTGCGTTGCGTCGCTATACCCTGCGGCTCGACGGTTTCGTCGCGATTCATGCGCCGAGAAGTGGCGGCTCGCTGTTAACCAAACCGTTCACCTTCACGGGTCAACGGCTATCGGTAAACTTTGCCACCTCGGCCGTGGGTAGCGTGCGGTTTGAATTGCGCACGGCAGATGATCGAGCGATTGACGGCTATCGGCTTGACGATTGCGCCGAAATGTTCGGCGATTCGCTTGATCGCTCGGTGACCTGGAAGTCGGGCAGCGATGTGAGCCGACTCAACGGTCAGCCGGTGCGAATGTTTGTAGAACTGAAAGATGCAGACCTGTTCTCGTTTTGTTTCACGGCCTAGTTGATCTGCTTCTGATCAATACTCCTATTCGCCGGTGGGTTATCGATGCTGCGAAAATTGATTGTTGCCACGCTACTTTTCAGCTCGATGACATACGGCATGACCGCCGCCGCGAACGAGCCTGAGATCGCCGCAATTGCCGCACGGCAGAATTTGCTGGTCAATAGCGAGTTTAACTTTCATGCGTTCGAGAACTCGCGGCAGGGAGACGCAACGGCTGGCAAGTCGGGGAGCGTGCCGGCTTGGGATCAAGCTGCGTACGGCGATTGCGAGGTCTTCCGCGCTCCGAGCGTAAGCCAGTTTCAGCCACGGTTTCCGGTCGAGGGAATCGTCGCAATTCACCCGGGCAAGGCATTGTCACAGTTTGTGCTACTTTCCGAGGTCGGTCTCGATCCCGGTGATCGCGTTAGCTTGTCGGTCTTCGGGCATCAAACGTCGCCACATGCCTTGCAGGCGAGCGTGCTGATGATGCAGGTCGACGGTGCGCCGGGCGAGTGGAGCCCGGGGGATTTTGGCCAAGACGACAAACGGACCTTTGCCCGCTGTGCCCGTGGTGAACTGACTGCGGTGCCGGGAGCCGTATTACCGTCGAGTAAAGACTCCGACTTTGAATTGCAAATTCCCCAGATCACGATTTCGGGCAAGCTGCCCCGTTTGCGCTCGACAGATGAAGCGAAAACCCCGCAACCAACGACGATTGGGTTGCTTGTCGAGTTTCGCAACGTTGGGCCGGGTGATATCTGGATCTATGCGCCCTGTCTGTCGCACGGTGACCACACGACGAATCGCTTGCCAGCAGCGCGGCCGGTGTCGCACATGTATCGCCACTTGCCGCGAACCATGCAGAAACTGTGGCGCGGCGAGCCGTTGCATATTCTGCATGCGGGCTACAGTTCCGACTGCGGCGACGCTAATCCGCCGATGTACTGGTACGACGAAGATCCCGCTTCGCCAACATTCAAACAGCCGCGGCAACGTGAGTTCGACGGCAGTTTGATTGGCCGTCCCGAATGGTCCGAGTACATTCCGCGATGGAATCTGCACTTCATGCAATGGGGTCGTATGCGAGCGGCATTGATCAGCAAGTACAACTACACGATCGATCGCCTGTTGCTCAACACGATGGCATGCAGCGGTTCCTTGCTATGCGAAGCTCATTCGGGCTTCGCCGACTATGCCGCCCTGAGCATTCCTCCCGGGCCGCTCACCAATCATCGCGCGGGCAAATCGTGGGCCGAGTTGTATCCGGCGGTGCTTAATCGACCGCAAGGCGCGGGTCCCGATCTGGTTGTGTTCGGATTCGGAGCGCGTTTTGACCGTGTCAGCAAGTCCGACGAAGTCGAGCAATACGAAGGGGCCATTCGCTGGTTTCAACGCCATTACCCGGGCGTTGAGTTCTTGTTCAGCATCAACGACTGGCAAGAACGCTTCACGGGCAACGCTGGCGGTCTGCGCGAGTTGTCGTTGCGCTACGGAATCCCGATGATCGATTTCGGGCGTGCGTTGCATCTGACTAACCGACACTACGATGGTCGTAATCCGATGGCCGGTGACGCTCATCCGCAGGCCTATGCCCATTTCCTATGGTACAAGCAAATCGAACGTGCCTTCGAGGCCGTGGATCCGATCGAGCCCGGTCTGCCTCAGGCCCAGTTGCCCGAGCGTATCAGTTGGCATTCGATCGGCTGGGAGGG
>JAEUIL010000435.1 GCA_016794255.1 Planctomycetaceae bacterium
ATCACTTCCGCGACGGTCGGTCAGAAACACGGTGCCTTGGCCCCCCGCGCCGAGCAGCCGTTGAAACCGCAGATGCTCGGTGCGCGTGAGCCGTTGCTCGCTAATCAGTTCTTCATAACGCTGCAACAATTCTTGCGGACAGCGTTGGGCTTCCTGACCGCCAAAGGTCACCGTCCGTGCCCCGGTCAAGAATGTGGTGTTGTGCATGCGATCTCCCTGAAATCAACCCGTGTCGTCAGACCTTATCTTAAGGAAACATGCGGAACATCGTCCAGATTGATAGCAGCCATGTGGTCCGACAAAGCGAGGTAAGTGACTCGGCGGTCAGCACCTAGAACTTTTCTGATCTTTCCTTGCGAACCAGGTGGGTCAGTTGAGTTTCTCTGTTATCAGAGATGAATTCACTTGCCGGTAGGTTCACCTCGCGAACGATAACCAGCTTGAAGTTCACGACTTACGCGATTGGCTGGTGACTGTCCCCCTTCGCAATGGCGGTTGTCAGCGACGGAAAGGCCAAATATGCTGGAGATTCCAGTGCTTGCGTCGAGCTTTGCCGCTGCGACGCGAAGATTTCTCACCCTCACGACTCGCGCGGACTCATTCCCCTCGGCGGCCCGATGCAGCGTTGTCTTTCGGCTTTAATCGTTAGTTGTCTCGTGCTCGCCAGTGCACCTGCAAGCCGCGCTCAACCGCCCGCGCTGGTAACGGTCGCGCAAGTGGTCGAGAAACAAAACGCCATCGGGGGGCACACGTTCGTGGGGACCGTCGAGCCTAGCCGACGGAGCACCATCGGCAGTGCCGTGAGCGGGCGAGTCATCGAGTTGCGCGTCAACAAAGGGGACCGGGTCAAGAAGGACCAGCCACTCGCGCAGATCCTGACGAAGCAGCTCGACATTCAAATTCTCGTCGCTCGGGCCGAACGTGACTTGCGCGCCGAAGAACTCCGCGAGATGGAAAATGGCTCGCGCCCTGACGAAATCAAGCAAGCGATCGCGCAGACCGAAATGACCCGCTCGGCCAACGAGTATGCCCAGTCGCGGCTCAAGCGAACCCGCGGGCTGCGCGAGAACAACGTGGCCAGCGAGGATCAGTTGCTCGACGACATTCGACTGGCCAACGTTGCGCAACAGAACTTGTTCGCCAGCGAGGCCAACCTGGCGCTCATCAAAGAAGGTCCGCGTCCCGAGAAGATTGCTCAAGCCCGGGCTCGGCTCTTAGCTGCCGAAGAGGAAGTGAACCGCCTGTTGGATCAACTCGAAAAGCACACGATCAAAGCGTGGTTCGACGGCTATGTGGTTAAAGAACATACCGAGACCGGCCAATGGATCATGTCGGGCGATCCGGTCGTCGAGGTCGTCGAAGTCGACGAGGTCGAAGTGGAAGTGATGGTGCTGGAAAACTATCTGCCCCATCTGACGATCGGTTCGACGGCGCAGGTTGAAATCACGGCGCTGCCGCAGCGGATGTTCGAGGGGCGAGTGACCCATGTGGTGCCGCAAGCCGACGTTCGTTCACGCAGCTTTCCGGTCCAGGTTCGGGTCAAGAACCAGATGCTGCCGGACGGTCAGGTGTTGATTCGCCCGGGCATGTTTACTCGCGTTACCTTGCCGGTCGAAGCGAAGCCCTCGATCTTGCTCGTGCCCAAAGACGCGCTGGTGCTCGGTGGCCCCGACCCGGTCGTGTTTGTCGTCGACAACAATCCGATGGCTCCTGGCAAGCAGATGTGTCGCCCCGTGGCGGTCAAGAGTGGCGTCGCGTTCGACTCGATGATCGAGGTCAGCGGCCCGCTCCAGGCGGGGCAGACCGTCGTGATCGAAGGGAACGAACGCTTGCGACCTGGGCAGGAAGTGATTGTCGGCGGTGGGGGACAGGTGAGTAAGTGACGGCGCGAAACCGCAAGCGAGCTGCACAAATCGCCCGCTTCGGCCAAGGTCTTCAACCAAGCACCAAGAACCAAGCACTCGACACCAACTGATTCCACCTACTCACTTACTCACCTACTCACTCTTCCTCCTCCATGAATCTCATCGGCACGATCATCGAGCGTCCAGTCACCGTCAGCGTCGGGGTGATCCTCGTCCTGCTGTTCGGTTTGATTGCGCTCTGGGGCATGCCGATGCAACTGACGCCCGACGTGGATATTCCCACGTTGCAGGTCGAGACCCGCTGGCCCGGCGCGAGCCCGCAGGAAGTTGAGAAGGAGATCATTCAGCCGCAGGAAGAGCAACTGCAGAGTGTCGAGGGCGTGACGAAGATGACGAGCGAGAGCGCCGATTCGCTCGGTCGCATCACGCTCGAGTTCGACGTATCGGCCGACATGCGTAAGGCGCTGCTGCTCGTCAACACGCGGTTGCAACAGGTGCGCGAGTACCCGATCGACGCCGACGAGCCAGTCATCACAACCAATGCGTCGCAGCAGTTCATCGCCTGGTACATCCTGCATCACCGGACGCCGCGCGAGGCGGACTACGAAAAGTTTCTCGAAAAGAATCCCGAGTTGCGCGAGACGCTCGCGCCCATTCGCAAGACCCGCAACCCGGGCCTGCACATGCTGCGGCTGCGCGAGTTGCTGAAAACGCAACCGGCGATCAAGCCGCTGTTGCCCCCGGACACCGACATCCCCACGCTGCAGCGCTTCGCCGAAGATTACATCGAAGCGCGGTTCGAGCGTGTCGGCGGCGTGTCGAACTCGAACGTGGTTGGTGGCCGTGAAGAGGAAATGCAGGTCGTGGTTGATCCACAGCGCCTCGCCGCACGGCAGATCACGATCAGCGATGTCCGCAACGCTCTGCGCAGTCAAAACAAGGACACCTCGGGCGGCGACTTCTGGGAAGGCAAGCGACGCTACGTGGTCCGCACCCTCGGCCAGTTCCGCTCTCCGGAGCAGGTGGCCAAGGTGATCGTGGCGCGTCGCGACGGCAAGCCGGTGTACATCGAGGATGTCGGCGAGGTGCGGCTAGGTTACAAGAAGCCCGACGGTTTGGTGCGTCGCTATGGCACCAGCGTGATCGCGGTCAACGTGCAACGCGAGACTGGCGCGAACGTGATCGAAGTCATGGACGGACTGCGCGTCGCCATGCGGCAATTGAACGAGCAACTGCTCGCCTCGCGCGGGTTGGAATTGACACAAGTCTATGACGAAACCGAGTACATCGACTCGGCCGTGAGCTTGGTGAACGACAACATCCTCGAAGGGGGCGTGCTGACGTTCATCGTGTTGATGGTGTTCCTCCGCAGCTTGCGCTCGACCGTGATCGTGTTCGTGTCGATCGCCGTGAGTACCGTGGGCATGTTTTTGCTCATGAGCCTGATGGGTCGCTCGCTCAACGTCCTGAGCTTGGCCGGTATCGCATTCGCGGTCGGCATGTTGGTCGACAACTTTATCGTGGTGCTCGAGAATATCTATCGCTATCAGAGCGAGGGGGAAACCACCGTCGACGCCGTGATTCGCGGCACCCAGGATGTCTGGGGTGCGATCATCGTCTCGACGCTCGCCAATCTGGCCGTGTTCATTCCGGTGCTGTTCATTCAGGATCAAGCCGGGCAGTTGTTCCGCGATATCGCCCTCGCTACAAGTTCAGCCTTGGCGCTGTCGCTGCTCGTGGCGTTGCTCGTCGTGCCGACGGCGGCGCGGCATCTGCTCAAGCATCAGGTCGAGGAGCATAAACAGCACGGCGGGTTGCGACGCGTGATCGACACGCTGCTTGCGCCGCTCGACCTGTTCGGCCGAGCCTTCGTGGCGAGCGTCGTGGGGATCAACGCCGTGATTCAACGCAGCACGTTGTTGCGGCTCGCGACCGTCGCGTTGTTCGTCGTCGGCTCGGTGGGGCTCAGTTGGGTGTGGATGCCGAAGGTCGAGTATCTGCCGCGCGGCAATCGTAACCTGGCAATTTGTCTGCTGCTGCCACCGCCGGGCTACAGTGTCGACAAGATGCAAGAGATGGGCTCGGTGGTCGAGAACGCCCTGCGCAAGTATTGGGACATTGATCCCGATAGCGAGGCGGCGAAGCAACTCGATGGTCCGCCGATCGCCGACTTCTTCTATGTCGCGCGCGGTCGACAACTGTTCATGGGCGTGCGGACCCAAGACCCGTTGCATGCCGGGCAGGTCGTGCCGTTCCTCACCGCCGCCGGTCGGCAGATTCCCGGCACGATTGCGATCGCATTCCAAGCGAGTCTGTTCGAGAACGCGCTCTCCGGCGGTCGCAAAATCGATATCGAAATCACCGGCCCCGAGATCGAAAAGCTGGTGCGAATCGGCGGACAGGTGTTCGGCATGGGCCTGGGCATGTTTCAGGGGGGCCAACTGCGGCCCGTGCCGAGTCTCGATCTGTCGAGCCCCGAGGTGCATGCCGTGCCACGTTGGGAACAGGCCGCCGACATGGGCGTGACTGCGATGGACCTAGGCTACGCAATCGATGCGCTGATCGACGGCGCGTATGCGACCGACTTCTTCATCGGCGGCGACAAGATCGATCTGAGCATCGTCGGTGCGAACCAATTCGTCGCCAAGACGCAGGATCTCAACGAACTGCCCATCGCCACGCCGCGCGGCGATCTCGTGCCGCTTGACGCCGTGGCCGAGGTCAAGCTGTCCAGTGGCACCGAGCAAATCAATCACCGCGAACGGCAAAGAGCCATCACGATCGAAGTCTCACCGCCCGAAGGCATGCCTCTCGAAGCCGCGATGGACATGGTGCAAACGAAGATCATTCCGGCGATCACCGCCAGCGGACAACTCGAAGGTGGTTTGTATCAGATCAACCTCTCGGGCACGGCCGACAAGTTGCGCACCACCTGGAACTCGCTGCGGCTGAACCTGTTGTTGGCGATGGTGATTACGTATCTGGTGATGGCCGCATTGTTCGAGTCGTGGCTGTATCCGCTCGTGATCATGCTGAGCGTGCCGCTCGGTGCCGTCGGCGGGTTGTTGGGTTTGAAGCTGCTCAATCTGTACGTACTGCAATCGCTCGATGTGCTGACAATGCTCGGTTTCATCATCCTGGTCGGTACGGTCGTGAACAATCCGATCTTGATTGTCGAACAGGCGCTCGTGAACATTCGCGACAACCAGATGCCGTATCGCGAGGCGATTCTCGACAGCGTGCGGACCCGGATTCGGCCAATCTTCATGACCGCGTTCATCGGTCTGTTCGGGCTGTTGCCGCTCGTGATTTCGCCCGGCGCGGGCAGCGAGTTGTACCGCGGCCTGGGCAGCGTCATGCTCGGCGGTCTGGTCGTCTCGACGATGTTTACGTTGATCTTGGTGCCGACGCTGTTTAGCCTGACGCTTGATATGCGTGCGGCGGTGGTGCGGTGGTTCTGGCCACGGCACGCGTTGCCGCTGGGTACGCCGACGGACGAAGTTTCTCGCCATGATCGAAACGGCCCGGTGGTGCTCTCGATGCCCTCGGTCGCTGATGGTGCGAAGCGGCACGACGACGAGGTGGACTCGGCATCGGAATCGACGGTCGGTTCGTAAATCGTATCCCTCACGCTCCGTCGTGATGGGGCAGTGCGAGCGACATTCATAGATTAAGAGACTCGGGGAATAGTCTGCTCCAGCACGCATCGTGAGGAGCGTCGTTCATGTCAGCGCGAAACCGCAAGCGAAGGACGGGCACGGCACGCAGGGTGGATTCTGGCCCGCGGGATGCGTGCCCAACGGAAGAAACGTAGTAGCAGTACGATCCTGACGGTTGGCAAAACGCTTGCTTTGACGTAGCAGCGGCGAGTATCGTCATAACGTCGCGTCCTGCTTCGCACCCGGAAAACTCCTGCCATGTCGCGCCCCGTTCGTGTCTCGCGTCGTGAACTGTTGGCCACCAGCGGAACCATTGCCGCGGGATCAGGCGTCGTTTCCCTGACAGGTTCGGCCAGAACGACTCTCGCGGCGGAGACCGATACCGCCAAGTTTACGAGTCGCTGGCACGACGATCTCGATCGACCGTGGCTCGGCGCCGACTATTGGGCCGCGCCGCTGCAAGATTGGCGAGTTCGGAACGGCGCTGCCGAATGTGTGAATGCTGCGCCGAATCGTGTGGTCCATCTGCTCACGTGCGATCTGGCCGAGCGACGCGAAGCGTTCACGATGTCCGTGATCGTCTCGCGGGTCGATGGCGAAGCGTTGAGCAGTGGCAAAGGCTCGGTCGGGTATCGCGTGGGAATTCGTGGTCCGCTCGGCGACTACCGCAATGCGCTGCTCTACGGCAAAGGGCTCGATGTCGGCATGACCAGCGACGGTCGGCCGTTCATCGGTAGTCTGGCACGTGACACAACGGCCTCGCCCGCGTTTGCCTCACAAAAGGCCGTGCAATTGCAGCTTCGTGCCGAGCCCAACGCCACGGGCTTCACGCTGACCTTGAGTGTGCAAAGCATTGATGGCCAGACGGTGT